>CAZFTG010000008.1:0-43410 GCA_964522205.1 uncultured Thermoproteales archaeon | reverse complement strand
AGTCCTTATAGCTTTACTACAATCTTATGCGAAAATAAAGTGCTCTGAAATTACATGAGATATAGTGCACATGCCATCACTCGAAATCTCCTATTCCCTCCTCTTTTCGAGAATGTCTCTTTTCTTCTTTTATTACAGCTCTGATTTTTAGATCATTATTCTAATTAATGGAAATGTAAGTGAATTGACTATATATCTCACAGATTTGAAGTTATTTTCTCCTAACCTTCTTAACCCATTTAGCATATGCTTCGTCTAGATCTTTAGAACATATAATATATTTGAATATGTAATTTAGTGCATCCTTCACGAGTGCCTCCAGCGTAGTATCATCTACTCTATCCACTTTAGTGTTCATCAGTGCTTCAAGAGGATTAGGTATATAGTCCTCTAATGCGTGTACTACTTCAACCTCTACACCCCAGTTTCTAAGCCATTTCACGATACTCTCGCCACTTGCTATAATTAAAGTAGTTTTCTTGAGATAATGATATACTCTGTTTGCTAAGATTCCGTTGAGAACTTCTGCTCTACTTTCTAAATCGGATAAAACACTCCTCCACGCACCTACATCTACACGACCTGAAATTCTCACTCTGTACAATAGTCTAATTATCTTAGAGTAAATAGTACTATACTTTACCACCACTTCTCGGGGGAGGTAGCACACTATCTCCACAAGAGGTAGCATCTTTGCTACTATCTTCAATCCCTTCAAGAGTGGAGTCATGAGTTTTGCTCTAGTGTTCGACTTCAACTCTATGGCTAAGTCTTTCACGAGCTGTTCTATGGATATCTCTCCTAGCAGATACCTTAACAGTTCATCATTCATATCTTCTGGTAGTGGTATGAGTATTCTATCTAATCTTTCAGGAAACTCTAGGATCTTTAGTAGGGCTCTTTCATAACCCTTTCTTAGATTTGGTATTACTAATAAGTATACCTTCATCTAATCTCACTTCTTTAACTAGCTACCTTAGACTTTCTAGCTAGGCATTTCACCCTTTCTATAGGTCCCTTTAGACTGAAGGCTTTATATCCCATACTCCGTAGTAGTAATGCTCCTTCAAGGCTCTCTGCCCCAGCTCTACAGTAGAGTACGTATGTTTTATCTCTCCCTAACTTGCTTACTGTCTTCACTAGATCTGTGAGAGGTATGTTGATAGCTTCTGGGTAGTGCCATTTCTCGTATTCCTCTTTATCCCTAAGGTCTATGACTATAGCATCTTCTGGAATGTTAACGATTTTTATATCAGCTGGTAGTAGATCTTCTCGACTCAACGACTTGAGGTCTATACTCTTAACCTTACTCATTATATCCTCGAATACACTTCCGTCTATCTTTGCTTCCTCCTCTAGTACCTCCTTCAGGCTGGCTCTAGTCTTAGGATGCCGAACGAAGAGTGCACAGAACTCCTCTACTAAAGATGAGGGCTCATATGTCCCAATTTCTCTAGCCCTTTCTATTATTTCATCTTTATCCATTCCTATTAGTGGCCTCAGTATCTGTATTTCTACAGCCCTACTAGATACCTCTAGGTTCGTTAGGGTCTGCGAGGATACTTGACCTAAGGATTCTCCCGTGACTATAGCCTCTGCACCTATACTGTGGGCTATGCGTTGCGCTGCTCTGTACATGTACCTCTTGAGTATTATATTGAAGAGACTTATGTTACATTTACTCATTATTTCCTTTACTAATGGTCTGAAGTCTACTGTGTAGAGTACTGGTCTATAACCATAGGACCATTTATCAGCCAGTACTTTTAGTACCGAGAGCACTCCTCTCTCATGTGCAAGTCCACCAAGATTACATAGTAGATAATCTACTATTGCACCTCTCTTGAGCATATACCATGCTGCTACCGCGGAGTCAAAACCTCCAGAGACTAATGAAACTACTCTCCCTTCTGTTCCAATAGGCAGTCCTCCATATCCCTTAATCACTTCAGTATAGACATACGCTCTATTCCATCTTACTTCTACTCCTACCTCTACTTCTGGATTGTTTAGATCTACACCTCTTGAGTACTCTATAAGTGCCGCTCCCAGCTCTTTAGCTATATCCATGGAGGTATAATCGTGTTCTCCGACTCTCCTAGCTCTTACAGCAAATGTCTTATTCCTAATCTTATCTACGACTAGGGGTTTAATCTGCTCTACTAGATCCTTCAAGTGAGTAAACTTTATGCAGGTTACAGGTGATAGGGATTTGATACCGAAAACTCTTCCGAGTACCTCTAATGCTCTCCTATCACTAGTCTCTATATATATTCTTCCCCATTCTCTATAGATTTTATAGTCATTGATGTTATTATAATTAAGTGCATCTTTTATATTATTCACTAATATATTCTCGAATCTTCTCCTAGTTCTCTTACTCTTTATGGTTATCTCTCCTAATCTCAGCAGGATGAGCAAGTTAGATGATTTATTAGCTTTCATTTCTGATCCCTATACTTTCTCCACTTTTCTTTTAGACGTAGTTGTTTATATTCCATCTGTCCCCATGACTCCACTTTTAAATTTGCTGTTCAAGACTAAGAATAGTGAACCTCAGTACTATGAATACCGACTATCACTCAGTGTAAGGAATATAAAAGTTTAAATGGAGAGAGCTCTCTCCATAACGGGTTGTCCTATGAGGACTATGCCAAAAATTCTGATACTACTTGGAGGAGGGTATCACGACTTCAAAGAGGGGGGTAGGATCATAGAAGAGCTACTACGAAAAAGAGGAATAGAGTTCGATACTGTTTGGGATAAGTCAGTACTCAAGGATCTCCCGAGAAGTGAATACAAGGCAGTCCTCTTATACACACAGGGGGGTAAGCTTACCGGAGAGGAGGAGAGAGGACTACTAGAGTTCATTAGAAGTGGTGGAGGCTATGCAGGAATACACTCTGCTTCTGACTCGTTTAAGGAGAATACAGAGTACATAAAGCTCGTTGGCGCATATTTCGTAAGACATCCACCAGTCCAACAGTTGAATATTAAAGTAGTGGATAGAACGCATCCCATTACTAGGGGTCTAAGCGACTTCACTACAGTCGATGAACTATATATCCAGGAACACGTTAGTGATAAACATGTACTACTCGAGGCACACCTAGAGGACATTGTAGAACCAGTCTGTTGGGTGAGAAACTATGGAGAGGGAAGGGTATTCTACATCTCACTAGGTCATGATCCCAATGCCATTAGTAATGAGAACTTTCAAGAGGTACTAGTCAGAGGTATTAAATGGGCTGCGGGAGTTCTCTAGTGATCTTGTAGAAAAAGACCCTCCTATTTTGTACTGCGGATAATTCGTCTCGAAAGTTTATCTATTTACAGTCTAGTGGGGATGAGGTTTGAAATTTAATGACTAATCACTCATCTGATGTGTAGTAAGGAGGAAAAACAGGTTTTTCTTTAAAAGGTACTTAATTATATTCTGGGAGGATAAGAGGATTAGTGTATTTAAGTATTTAGACCAAACTTTTTAAGCACTACTCATAAGTCATAGTCGGGTATCCTATATGACGTCATTTGAGATTAGAGGAGGGTGTTTCTATCGTCATGGTAGGCCTTTCATAAAAACTACAGCGTATGGTAGTGGAGACTACCTGATCACTCTACCCGAGGATTATGTACTAGATTTAGATAAAAATTTATACCTAAGGGCTGGATTTACATGTGCAGAGTACTGGCCTAGATGGAGAGAGGTTAATCCTGCTGATGGTGTATGGAATCTACAGCCCTTAAGAACACTACTCGAGAGAGCTAGAAGAATGGGTATAGCTGTATTCATACACTTCGATCCCTCTCCTCCAAAGTGGATGTCTAAAAAGTACGGTTGGTATGTACTGACGGAAACTGGTAGAAAACTACTAATACCCGTAGGAGGTATGGTTCCTCATGATGAGAACTACATTAGAGAAATGGATAATTATGTTAAGCATATAATAGATATTGTTAAAGAGTACGATGATGTAGTAGCGGATTACTGGTTATGCGGTGAGAAGTGGGTTCTAATGACCGAGTTTAAGGAAGTGACTATAGAAGGTGTTAGAGAGGATGCCAGTTATGATGATCTCACTGTCTCCAAGTTTAGAAAGTGGTTAAAGGGACAATTCTCCCTCGAAGAGCTTGGTATTCGCTGGAATATGGATGAAAATACCTACAGTTCATGGGACGAAGTGTATCCACCAATAAGCCTGAGGAAGACAGACTTTAAGAATAGGCCTCTTAAGAGGTGGAGAGTCGCTAGATGGGACTGGTATAGGTTTAAGCAACACCTCTATGTATGGGTTTGGAAAAGTTTCTGTGATATAGTTCATAAATACGATCCTACTAGACCCATATCTTTAGAGGTCAATATGGATCTACCTGGTTTTGCAGGTCATGGAAGATGGTATAAGGTATGTGCAGTAGCACCAAATGCTCATGCTGGTGTTCAGGATTTTGAGGCTTCTTTCGTTAGGGCTCTGTACTATCTTGCTATTGCTAGGGGTTCTTCAAGTCCACCCCATCAGGTTAATGAGATGTCTGGCTTCCAGGACTACAGGTGGTGTATTAGGAATGCATGGTTCATACAGGCAATGGGAGGAACAGGAATGACCTTCTGGGACTTCAAATCAGAATACTGGGGACTAGTGACGGGCAGAGGGTGGAAATACGATCCCCGAGAGAAGCCACAGTTTAAGGAGTCATACCTCGCGGTATCTGAGATCAATAGTATCTTTAGGAGACTAATGAATGAGATCGGAGGATCTAGTCCCCTTAAGCCTACCATAGGAGTCCTTCTCATAGACGAGGACAGTTTTCATGAGGAAGGAGTTTCTATACCTCCAACCATGCGCATTTTGAAGAGTTTATTAGAATTAGGATACGGATTTGAAACTGTAATAGCTAATGAAGAGCACTTGGACAGAGATAAAGCCTCTAGGTTTAAGCTCATCTTAGCTCCTCATATCAAGTACATATCTGAGAAGCACGCGGAGAGATTGAGAGAATACGTAGAAAGAGGAGGTATTCTAGTTCTGTGGCCATTTGCAGGAGAGTATAACGAATTAGGCGATCTCTACACCGAAACACCTTGCAAACCCCTGGCTGAGGCCTCGGGCGTAGAGACTAAGGTAGACATGATTAAAGAGGCAACAACACATTTGATAAGGGCTAGAAACTACCTACCTGAGAGACTTAAGGCGGGTAATTGGCTTCTTGAGACTATGCCTCCAAGACTTGAAATGAAGGTTAAATTAGCATTAGATAGAAACCTAGCCTTCGACTACATAGATCTCCTGACGGAAAAGTTGACCTCAGATCTAGAGTTTCAAGTGGAGTTCTATGGAATACCAAAGGGGACTAGACTCAAAGGTATTCCAGTTCAGGAAGTACGGCCCAGAAGTGGTGCTAGTGTAATAGCACTTCATGATGGAGCACCATCCATAGTCCTCAATAAGTATGGTAGAGGCTATACTGTGTACTTAGCATCCGAGATAGCTGGAAAGGACTTCGATCTCTTAATGAGAAGTTTACTATCCTTAGCAGGTCTTAGTCCATACGTAGAAGTTAAGAGTAGTGTCAAGAGGGAACTTGGGATTCTATGGGGTCTCAGAAGACTCGAAGAGGGATATATAATGATACTAATCGAAAACGCAGATGTTCAACAGGACATCAGAATTAGGTTCAATGAGAAGAGATTGGGCTTTAGACCTACTAAGGTGAGAGAGCTTATTGAAGGTAAGGATATAACTGTAGACGGAGAGCTCAGAGATTCCTTAAAACCATGTGAGGTCAAGGTTTACAGTATTTTGAAGTAAGGTTTCATTAGTTTTTTATTAATAATCTTTAGTAGGATATTTTCTCGCCCTAAGTAGAATATCATTGGGACTTAGAGTAAGTGTCTGAGTGATAATATAGAAGGAAAAACCGAAGTGGAGGAGAAGTCCACTTATATCCATTAAAGAAAGAGTAGAGGATTAAGCTCTAGAGTTGTAGGATGAGCTCTCTCATAAGTAGCTCTGGTCTGAGCCTCTTTCCTTCTCTCCTCAATACCACTATCCTAACACGCTCTAGAAATTTAAGATCTCTGTAGACATTAGCTACGGATCTACCCACCCTACTAGCTAGAGCACTTATAGATTCCGAACTTCTTACTTCACTTAATAGTTTAAGCATATTCTTAGTAAACAGTCTACGAGCAATTTCAGGCTTTACCTCCCGTTCAATAGTATATAAGGTCTCACCATCTTCCTCATACTCTTTCAGAGCATCTCTTAACGCCTTCCACTCAAGGTATGTTTCGAGAAGTCTAGTTTCGGATTTTTTAACTCTTTTGTATAGGGTTTCGAGATCACCGTAGATGTTTCTCAACTTTTCTATTCTCTCCAGTATCTCCTCAAGTGTGATTCTACGTCTAATGAAGATACGCATGAGTCCCATCCCAAGTACTTATTACTAAACTTGTTATTCAAAATTCCGGAAATCAGCGCATTAGCGGTCTGAATGTGATACTAATGAAAAGCAATATTTTAAGTTTAAGTGAGATAGAGTTGACTCCATTCAAAACGGATTAGTACAGTACTACGGAGATCTACGGGAGAGTATGATTTTATGCTCCTTCTACAAGTAAGGGTCTCATCTCGACTATGGCCTGGATGACTTTTTTCCTACCGCTGTTTAGAGCTCTCCAGAGAGTTCCTCTTGATATATTCATAAGCCTTGCAGCACTCTCCTGCGTATGTCCTTCAAGGTACACTAGTCTAAGAGCTTCAAATTCATCAGGGTTTAAAACTATAGGTTCTCCAGCTGCTATTGGTGTACCCTCGATCATGGGCATAAATAGGACTCTACTAATCCTAAACCTTATGATCCTATGCTTTGGAGGTCTACCAGGCCCTCTGAGCCCCCATCTCCATCTTCGCGGTCCAACGAACATGAATATCAACTTTCGAGTAAAATATAAAGCATAACCTATAAAGTTTCTGTAGCATTATTAATAAGCTATTGCACAATATTTATTACGGACGGGCATTAGTATAACTCGGTGAGAATATTGTCTGGATATGGCTATGGTTACGGCTATCGTAGGAGAAGAAGAATGTGGTGGTACATGCCACCTATGCCTCCATTTACACCTCCACCAGTCCAACAACCTCAACAGGGACAACAGCCTCAACAAAGACAACAGCCTCCGCAGGCTCAGACCGGAGTACCCCAGCCTCAGTTCATGTATCCAGCATACCCATATTGGTATCCACCACCATACTATATGTTCCCCCCACCACCTCCAGCATATCCGAGAACGCCAGAAGAAGAGCTGCAGATGCTTGAATCCTATAAACAAGACTTGGAAGAAGAACTAAAAGATATTCAAGAAGAGCTTAAGAGCGTAGAGGAGCGTATAAAGGAGCTTAGGAGGACGTTAGAAGGTACTTCTCAACCCTAGCTCATTATATCCACAGGGTAAAGCTTATATATTTTTGTGCTATTGAACAAAATGGTGAGACTAGAATGGGCTGGTTCGGATGGGGTAGGGGAAGAGGAGGATGGATAGGCCCTTGGCCTGGAAGAGGACCGTTTAGCTATCTACCTCCATGGCAGAGACCTGGATGGCTCTTTGGAAGAGGTGCCTGCTGGTGGCTATTCGGCTATCCATGGGCCTATAGGTTCTATCCATTTTACACACCCTACTATATGCCATACTTCACGCCGTGGATTTACAGACCCTATACTCCATGGTTCCCATACTATAGCTATCCACTATATCCATACTACTAGCCGCTGAGGTGAGGAGGGCATGGCATATCCATACTGGTATGGCTGGTATCCCTATCCATATTCATGGACCTTCATGGATCCCTTCATGGTCTTCTACTATTGGATGGGAATGATTTACTACATTTACCTACTAAGGATGTGGATAGAGTTATGGGGTAAACTCGTAGAGACTGTTCCAACGATCTTTCCTCCACCTGGAGTGGCAGCTCCTAAGAAATAGTTCAGAACAAATACCTACTGAGGAATGATATCGTGGGCTATTCACCCTATGGTAGAGGCTATGGTCGTGGAGGTGGATGGGGTAGTGGAAGGGGTCCTGGATGGATGCCTCCTCAGCAGACCATGCCGCCAATCCCCCCTCCTCCAGCTGATGTCCTGAGAGTCGTAGCTTCAACTGATGATCCTGGAGGACTAAATGCGAGGATATCGTTTAGATTTGCCAGGGCACCTTTTTTAACTATTGTAGACTTAAAGGATGGTAAGGTTATAAAAGCCGAGTCTCTCGAGAACAAGATGGCAATGGGTCTTCGAGGTGTAGGTGTTGGAGTAGGTCAATGGCTCATATCCTCAGGAGCAAAAGTTGTCTTAGCTCCACGGCTTGGACCAAATATAATGATGGTTCTCTCTCAAGCCGGTATTAGGGTAGAGACTGTTCCACCTGGAGTGCCTGTCATTGAAGCACTTAAAAGGCTTAACCTAATATACTAACTATGGAAATTGTCGTAGCCAGCGGTAAAGGAGGAACAGGTAAAACTTTTGTTTCATCTAATTTATGTCTATACTTAGAAAGAGTACTACATGAAAAGGTAGTTGCAGTTGATGCTGATGTTGAGGCTCCTGATCTCTTAATGGCTTTAGGTAGTTCGATTAAAGAGGTAGACCGTGAAGAGTTCTACGGCTCATATATTCCAGTCATAGATAGGTCGAAATGTCTTAAATGTGGTCAGTGTGTTAAAGCTTGTGAATTTAATGCAATAGAGATGGGGCCTGAGGGCCCAGTCATAGATAGATCACGGTGTGAAGGATTGGGAACATGTGCAGTTGTATGTCCCGTTAAAGCTATTAGACTTCAAGAGGATAAATCAGGTGATATATATGCTTCTGAGACCTCTTATGGTATCATAGTAGTCACGGGAGATCTTGAACTTGGTAAGGGAAATAGTGGTAGGCTTGTCTATAGGCTTAAGAGGAAAGCCTATGAAATGGGCTCAAAGATAGGCGCAAAGTTTAGAGTAGTGGATGCAGCTCCTGGTATAGGATGTCCAGTCATATCGAGTATAGCGGGATCAGACATGCTCATAATGGTCACTGAGCCCACGCCCCAGTCTTTAAAGGGTTGTCTGAGACTAATGAAGGTCGCTGAGAGCTTAGAGGTAGAGCAAGTGGCTATAGTGAACATGTACAATTTAAACCCCGGATTCGTGGAGAAGATTAAAAGGATTTTAAAAGTTGAAATACTCGGATACATCCCCTATGATGTTAATGTTATTAAAGCATATACGCTTACTAGACCTCTACTAGAGTACACTCCAAACTCAAAAGCTTCTAAGGCTTTGATCAACTGCTTTAATAGACTCAAAGAGGGATGGATTGAATGACAGTTATCACTGTCACTGGAGGAAAGGGTGGTACAGGTAAGACTGTTATAGCGATAAACTTAGCCTTCGCACTAAGCAATCTAACAGGTCAACGCATACTTCTTATTGATCTAGATGTTGAAAATCCATGTACCTACACCCTCCTAGGGGTTAAGCCTAAAACTGTCGAGGAGATCAGAGTATTTAAGCCTTCGATAAATGCAGATCTATGTGATAACTGCGGTAAGTGTGTAGAGAGCTGCCCAGCACATGCACTCTTCCTCATACCCAATAGAGGTCTAATGTTAATAGAAACCCTATGTGAAGGATGTGCGATGTGCATGTATGTATGTCCTCGAGGAGCTATAAATCGTGATCATACTATAGTAGGATGGATTAAAGAGGCTAAATCTAAGGATATAGATCTAGTGCTTGGTGAGCTTAAACCTGGAAGTCGTAAGCACCATGAGGTTATGGAGGCAACCCTAACTCATGCTAGGAAATTCTGGAAACGCTATAAAATCGTAGTCATCGATACTCCTCCTGGAACAGGTAAGGGTATATACATGGCTTTAGAAGCTGCAGACCTCGTAGTGGCCGTTACAGAGCCGACAAGCCTAGGCCTACTCGACTTCAAGAGACTTCATAGTCTTATTAAGTCCATAGGTAAGCCCGAAGTGGTAGTAGTCAATAAGTACGGACTACCTGGAGGAATATATGAAAGTATGCAACAGTTTCTAGAAGAGGAAGGTCTTAAATGGTTTAAGCTACACTACGATAGACAAATGCTATCCGCATATATTAAAGGTGCCCCTGTTCTCCACTGTTATCCAAATGCACAGTCCTCTCTCGATGTGAAGTTAATAGCTAGGGAAGTTGTCAGTGGACTAAAGAAGTAGAACTCTACTTCTTTATCTCTAGGATCTGAGTAGTTCTCTAGTGTTCATTTTAAATCTATAATATATATCCTTGCTTAGAGCTTTAGTTAATAATAAATGTAGAAGAAGTAGAATTAGACTGATAAAAGAAGGGAAGGAATGATCCTAGGTATTTAAAGTTCTCTCTTCTCATACCTACCTTCTGAACTAAGCCCTTTCACATTCAGTCTTACTTTATCTCCTTCTAAGCGTAGAGCTATCTGTAGTGGTTTAAAGTCTCTTAACCCCTCCACTAGTGCTCTAGCATTAGAGATATCTAATTGGAGTAGTTTACACAAGAATTGAGAAACTTTATCGATTAGCATCCTACTCCTCTTTTTCGAGTGTACAGGGTTTCTTCTTTCATTCTTCAGTAGTTTCAATGTCCCTTCAATGTCTTCTCCTTCCTTGAGGTAATTACATGCAATCTCTACTAGAGCATTATTAGTGAAGGATAAAACTCCTTTGGAGGCTGAAAAGGCAATCAGCGCGGTTTTGAGAGATTTGTAGAGGTGATTTGCCACATCCATGTAGTAGCCTCTTAGATAGTACTCTAGAGCTATCGAGAAGTGTGTTAGTGATAGCTTTTTGAAGGTCTCTATAGCACCTGTTGGATCTAATATTTTCCTGAGTTCACTACGTAAGCGCTCTAATCTACCCTGTCCATATACTATAGTAGAGTCATATGCTATATAATAGGATAGATGGTAGTTCGATTTTGCTAGTTCTATTAGGTCATCAGGGGTCAGCATCATTAGGTTTATGTCTAATCCTAATGTTTTTACGAGCTCTCTTCTGATCTCAACGTGCTGAGCATGACTGGATTTTGATGATACTACTGCTACAATATCTACAAGGCTGGATCCTTCATCGAAGTCCTGTGGTCTTTGTGCCGATCCTATTATTAAAACCCCTAGGGGCTCTCTACCAGTGATCTTGAGAAAGACACTGGGTATAGTCCTTTCCAAGTGTCGAGGAATCAACATATTATTTCCTATTTATATTATATAATGTACTTATAATAAACTAATTGTCTCTACTCAGGGATCCTTATTCTTTGGAGGAGAGTACTCTCCAGAAGGATTCTCTTAAGCACTTATGACATATATACCCTCCATAGATCCTACCTGGTGGTCTATGTCCCTTTCTAGCATCTTTCGGGTGCATCTTAGGGAATCCATTTAATGGCCTCTTACAGATGGCACACTTGGGTACGTCGTATTTTCTCTTCTCATAGTGATAGACAACCCTACCCCCAGGAGTTCTCACTGCTATCCTCCTAAGCCTCCGTGATCTCGGTGTCCTACTCATAGTTCAACCTAATTACGCTTCTACCTAATTCAATAAAAATGTTATGCAATACTTTAACCTTATTTTGTATAATCACTTGATATACCTGAGATCTTCTAGATCCATTGTTCTTACGATACTACTGATAATAGTTTAGGAATATTTTTGATTGCCGGTTTAAGGATGATTACATATGGCACTTAAGGTGGTCTTTCTCTCTATACTAATAACTTCTATTCAACTACGAATATTGAGCATAGATATGTCTACTTCTGTGATCTCCAGCATGTCCAACCTTAGATCACTTATATTAAAGAAAATTAATTTTAGTTTCAAGTTACTATACTCATAGGGAATATGTGTGTAAAGTACTTAGAGTCTTTGAACTGTATTCCCGTAACAATAGTTGATCCTTATACTGGAATGACTAAGAGAGTTGTTGGACAGGTTATTGCTGAATACCTACTAAGAATAAGCAGATTAGATGGATGGGAAGTAATTCCAGTAGGCATATTTGATGAGAAGTGGAAAGAGTTTACTGAGAACTTCGCTGATCTCCTCTACAGGGCATCTAGAGAGATACTACCACATTATATAGGCCAATATACCATTAGGGAAGTCTTGGAGAAACTAGATGGTCTGGAGGTGAGGATTCAGGCTCTTAACGAGAATACTTTCCTAATGGACTTCACCGAAGAGTGTATTAGAGTAGACCTAAGCCACTTAGAGAACATAGATGTACTAGATATCGTTGGATTAGAAGTGTTATACTTTTTAAGTATAATCCATGAGTTATACCATTTAATGAAAAATGAAGAGGAAGAGGCATTAGAGAAGGTTATAGACTTGTATGAGAATCTGAGATTGGATCATAGGAAAAAGCTTCACAAGGTATTAGAGTCAAGATTCTTAGATACCTATAATAATTTCTCGAGATTTCTCAAAAAGAGTGTTGAAGAGAAGTCTAGGAGCAAGTGGTTGAGTTGGATAATCTCTCAGGTTAGGAGAGACTATCCATACGATGTAGAGAAAGTTAGAGAATTGATAGATAAGCATGGTGATAGAGTCTATACAACAGAATCCCAACGGGAGATGTATGAAGTAATTAAGAATACTTACAATGAAAGTTTGGAGAGAATTAATCTATCTAACATAATTAAAGAGGCTAGGGAAAGAGGAGAACTTGTCGTATTCATGAGGTTGAGTAGAGCCTCAATACTACTAGGATACTTACTTGCAGCAGCAAAGAAAGTTAAGATTAATGATGACATGAGGAATCTAGTGAATAGAATTCTAGGATATGTACAGGAGCTTGATGTATATGATCCCCAAAGCTACGTATCTATGTTAAAACGTCTATGTCTTAAAGATGAAGCTCCCGAGGCACAGCTAGTAAGACTTGAGAAGCTTATAATGAAATCACTAAGTGAACATGAGAAAAGGATAGATGAGGATCTTAAGAAGAAACTTGAACGAGGAGAGCTATCATTAGAGGAGATACTAGAGGAGAGGAGGAGAATAATCTCTCATATAAATTCGATAAAGTCTCTCTTATACCAGTTTATAGACATGAGAGGGAAGGCTGAGAAAAGAGATGCTGTATTCGTGATCTTAGGTCAGAGGATCTCTCCGACGGGTGCATTAAGAATAGCCCTTGCGAACGAGCTTGAGAATGTATATGCTGGACCTTCCTATGGTCTAGACGAACTCATCATTAAGGGAGGTCATAATATTTACACATCACCTAGTCTAGTAGCCCTTGAATATGCAGATTACTGGATTGAGGCACTACCATTATTCATTTATGAACTTCCAGAAGGTGGCTATGAAATAGATTATGAAGGATTAGAAGTAGCAATAAGGAGAATGGCTCCTCATTGGGCGCTTAACATAGAGAGGGCGCTCAGAGAGGGTAGAAGATTACCCACTCTCAACATAGTCACCACACAAGGTTACAACATGACCAATCTGATAAGGTACTGGTTAGAAGAAGAAATGGCCAACTTCAATCTGATAAGGGCATACGGACTAGAAGATGAGGTCAATAGACTAGTAGCTGAGTATCAAGAGAGAATAATCAATTACGCCGAGAGAGTAATTAGAGAACTACACCTAGAACAAGCACTTGAACTAGAGGCCAAAAGAACTAAGTCTAGAGAAAGGGCTATTTTCAACCTACTACGCAAGGATCCAGAGCTTGCTATAGAAGTAGGAAAAGTAGCCATAGTTGAAGAGTATGGGCTAGAGGAGTATGTGAAGAGAGAGTTGGAGAGACTAGAGCAGAAGTCCGAGATATCGAGAGAGAGGAGACTAATAAAGGCTAGAGAGAACGTTCTTAAAGAGTTTACAATAGATCCCACATCTCTCAAACCTGTAAAAGGAGGTGGGGAAGTAAAGCTAATAGAACTAGCAAGGAGGTATATCAGAGATCATTTGGATTTAGCAGAATCGACAGCTCGTAAGGAAGTTATTGCTAAACATGGACTTAGTAGTGAACTTATGAAGTTTAGATACGAAGCTACAGGATCTCAGAAGAAGTATAATTTAGCGTATACTCCAAGTAGAGTAGATCTAGGGCCTGAAGAGATAGCATCTGTAATAGAGCAGGGACAACCTATAGGTCCCTTCGATATGGAAGCTGGTAAGGTTACTAAGGAGCTCTACGATCTCATCAATATCTCTCCAGAAGGTGCGTATATACTTCCAAATCCAGCATGCGCAGAGGGTCAAAAAACCCTAGAAAACGCATTTAGAGATGATAATTACGCCTTCGCTAATATACTAGCATTAACAGCTGAGGCCATGGGTGCAAATGCATACTCTATGATCTCTTATATAAACATGAGACCCACACACCTCATACTATGGCCAGGTAGGGGTTATGGAGGCTTCTGTATACCTAAGGATGGACTATTCGTTAGTTATGTACTCAGTCTAAAAAGGAGGGATATCCTAAGTAAACTGGGTGTTCCAGAGCATTTACATGAGAGTATACTAGAACTAGTTAATGAACTACTCGATATTAGACCTCTCTACGAGGATATCTCAGAATGGAAGGAAGTTGTACTTGAGAGATTAGGACAGTATCTAACTAAAATATCCAGAATCGGTACACTTCCTGGGAGTTTAGAGAAAATAGTAGACGTAATGTACTCGTTTAAAGAAGGATCTGACAAATGGAACAACTATCTGAAAGAAGTAGCTAAAGAATTATATGAACAGAGATACATCCCCTCAAGAATAGTCAATACTTTCATGCCCTACTTCACAGCAGCACACATATACCATGCACTTGAGATCGCAAGGAAGCGAAACCCAAGAGTACATAGTGAATCAGAGGCTAGAGTAGGAATACAGGCAGCATATAAACCGGGAGTTCAGGATAGTAGAATGACTACAGAATTTGATGTATTTTTAGCCCTCACGAAGTCTGACGAGAGGTTAAAGAGAATTAGATGGAACTTCATGAAAAGGCTAATATCTCAAGGGCTAGATCACCATGACGTACCATTTGAGATAAGAGTTATAGATCCACTTATAGATGCCGACCAGTGGCTATTCGATAGTGAAATAACGTTAAAAAGAGGAGCTGAAGCTGTAAAAGAAGTACTGTACGAAGGGGGTATGAGTGAAGATGACATAAGAAGTAATATAGAACTATATGGAAGCCGTATAGAAGAGTGGATAGTAGACTATGATCATGAGGGTAGAGCTATTAGGATAGTGGAGAGACCTATAATCTTAGCTAAGATGATAAGAGATGTTTTAGAGTACTACGGTATAGATGCGGAAAAGCTCGAGGATAGAGTAAAAGATTATGGATTAGACTTCGAGAAATGGCCTGAGCTAAGAGGAATAAGTGGAATCTCAAGATTACTATGGAATAAGATTAGGGGAAAAGTACACTGGCTTATAATCTATACGAAGGGGATCGAAAAGGATCCGGAAAAAGGTGTAGAAGGATTAGATGTCCTAAGTCTAGGAATTCCACATCCAGAACTCGTAAGACTGGTCTATGATCTACCACGACTGAACTTTCTAATGAGAAAAGGTAATCCAGATAGTGCATTAGCACTAGTAGATGGTACAGCTGGTGCTAGAGGACTAGTACTGAATAAAGACTTAGTAAAAGAATGGTTAGCATTAGGAGGAACATACGTGGCCATAGGAATCTCCGATGATATTATCGAGATTTGGAGAAGAGAGATGGAGGAAGAGAGAGATAGAGCAGAGAAACTACTTAAAAGCGTCCTAGATAAAAACTATAATAGAGCTCAGGAGATACTGGATACTATAGTGAGGAGCATTGATGAGAATATTCTAGATGAAGTGAGGAGGCTTAGGAAGAAGCAGGAGATAGGTATTGATATGGGACTACTTGAGGAACTGAGCAAGAGATACGAAATCATGGAGAAGGTACTGAATAGGGTATATGGTGGACTCGATCTAAGGGATCTTGACTTTGGAACATTCCTGATCCTAGGAGGAAGATTTGTACTTGAGTCAAAAGTACTAGAATTCGAGGATTACAGTGAGTTTGCAGATTACGTCTATAGAATTAGAGAGAGGTTCGAAGAAGCTGTAGCTAGTGTACCAGAACAACAGAACAGAAATCCAGAGTATAAGGGAAAGTTGAGTAGGGAAGAGGTAGATCGAATAATAGAACTCTTCCTACTCAGAAAGAGAGCTGAACGAGAAGTTGAAGTAGTAGTAGGAGGGGCTCTAAAGGGAGAATTAAAAGAGGAATGGGAAGCAGTACAGAGAAGGCTTATAAGAAGTAGACAGAGGAGAGCACTGATAATAGAAAAGTACTCCCACCTGATTAGGAGGAAGGAATTTGTTGAAATGTATAATGAAGCTAAGGAAGTACTGGGTACTCCTAGAGAGAGTATAGATGATGAGACTATAGCAAAGTACCTTGCCCACGTATGCTATGCTATCGTAGAGCTTACACGAGAAATAAAGGATGAGACAACTGCTAAAGATATAGAGGACTTCTTAGAGAGAAATATTCTAAGGTTAGGAGGAGTGACTATAAAATCACATAGCGAAATAATAGACTTCCTGTCAGAATTAGCTTATGAGGTAAGTGGTGATAAGGATAAGCTAGAGCTCATAGCTATGGCTGCAGAGCTAGTAGATATAGCACTCGCCATAGAGCTCATCTCGAGTACAGTATCATGGAGAGAGGTATGGACTGCTGTTGCTAGGTTCTTCGATAGGACTCTGAACTGTCACATATTCGACTACATGCCTTATCTTTACACTAGAGCGAGCTTTTCGAAGGATAGAGAATATCATGATGTCTTTACTCGTAGAGAGCTCTTTGAACTAATGGCTAGAAGACACGAATGGCTCTATAACTATATTAGAGAAGTCCTCATAAAGAGGACAGAACTAAAGCTCTTAGAACCCGAAGATGTAGAAAAACTCCTTACTATAGGTATAGATAGAGATCCCATAGCTATTAGAGATGGATACCTAGAAGCTGCTAAACTCGTACTGGGGTATGCGAGATTACGAGACCTAGCGACCCTTTACCACGATGGATTCTTCATACCTGAGGTATTAGATGATGTAGATCCTAACGCTATTGAGCATGAGAAGAGGGTAAACATAGTAATACTATATAATCTCGGCAATACTACAGCGATGACCTTCCTCAAGCGGGCACCATATCATCATAGAGGGAAGGGATTAGATAAGAACATCATAATGACGAACTTCATGAGGATAGGTAAGGATCCCGTAAGCGGTAGAGAGGTAGCCTACGTAGACTATGGATTAATGTACTTGACCGAGGATGAGTATAGAAAAGCTGGAGGAAAGAATAAGATACTTAAAGCGATAACTGATCCACAACTGCGTAAAGAGTATGAGAAGATAGGAGAGGAAGGGAGATTAGTATTCATCAGATTTAGAAAACCTATATTAGCCTGTGCAGTTTTCCCCCACTTTACGCATCCATGGTTCTTAGATCAGACACTTGAAAAGCTCGGTATTCCTCTAAACCAGTCTAGAATTATCGATAGACTTACATACAAGAAGACAGAGCTACCCTATATGATAGAGTACTATAATAGACTCGTCCCCCCTAGGGATAGAATACCATTCGTAGACCAGGTGAATATACTTAGGGATAGTATTAGAGAATTACCTCCCGAGGAAAGGAGGGGATTTGTGGAAAGAGTACTAATAGACTTCTCCAGAAGACATCCTAAGGTGATTATAAAGACTAGTACTGAATCCGGTGGTAGAGGTACGATTACAGCACTATTACGTAAACCAGATGGTAGTCTAAATAGAGAAGATTTGATAGATGAGTTTGGAGAAGTAGCATTCCACAGCTTCGACTATGCTGTAGACTTCATCCTGAAAGAGATACTTCCAAGAGATGATGCTGTAGTACAGGAGTTCATAGAGTCTAGACCTAGAGATATACTCACGGAAGAGGCATTAAAGATTATAGAGCAGAGGTTTAAATCCCTAGGTATAACAATAGGAGATACCACTCCACTCTACTGGAACTTCAGAAACTATGTTACCCAATTACCCTATGGAGAACCTAAAATAGTAGGTTGGATAATGCTAGTACATGTAAAGACTATAGCGAACTATGGTAGAGGAGGGCAACTCTTCTTATTCGAGAGAAATATGCTGAAGCCAGAGTACCATTATATCTTTGATGAAATGGAGAGAATTTCTAAAGCTACGATGAAGATATTAGAGTTCTATGCGCCCATCTTCGCTAGAAAGGAGGGGATAGCGATAAGGAGTAGTTTAGCTGGATATCCCTACACCATTCCCATGACAAATCTATCTGATCTAATGTTAAAGCCTCTGTACGATGAAAGTGGTAGAATAGTGAAATGGCAGGTAGTTCCCATAGAGGAGAATATCGGTATGGGACTCTTCTATCAGTATGAGAGAGAGCTAGAGAAGAGAAATAGAGCTGGAGAATCAGTAGACCCAATTCTCATAAACCTAGCTATAGTAGGCGAAAAGTACCTGAGAACACTTAGGAGATGGTCAATAAAGAAGAAAAACCTACAAAATTAAACATTATGGGATAAGTAGTGAGATCAAATATAGTCTCTCGTATTTGTAGCATAGACGATTTAGTAGACAGAATTTTAAACCTGTACTCCATGTGGAGGAGAAAACTAGAGAATGAAGTGCTGAACTATCTAAATCATCTAGAAGCAGTATGGAGAACTTACGAGAAAATAGTATTCTCAGCAGATAGTATACCAACAAGATTGATCTTAAACACAAAGATCAAGGAGATAAGTGGAGAAGTAAAGGAAGTCGTGAAGTACATACTTCATGGAGGTAATTTTAACTCAATAGTAGACTCGATATACTATAAGAACTACTCAGATCTGAAGAGTTTGGATACTATAAGGCGACTTCTACTTGGATATGGAACCTACAGAGAACTCATTGACTTGCTTAACTCCATAGACATATCAAAGGCCTTAGAACATTCACCTACTTGCCTATCGATGATGATATTACGTACCATTCCAAACAGTAGTACTTTTAGTGATCTAGTAGAACTACTAAAACCCCACATTTATGAGCTAGATCTAGCTGTTCAAGGGGGTTTTGAAGAGTTGCTATACAGTCTAGAGAAAGGGAACGTTAAGACTAGTGGTAAAGGTTTAGTAGATGGGAAACACTTTCTCTACACTTTCTCTGATTATGTGTTTAAAGAGAGTGGTTACATAGTGGACACACGAGTACTAGAGGATATATCCCGTAGAAAGAGATTTATATTCTACATTAATGTAGTACACTCCCTTAGTGACGATATACTATTTCCATTCCTATTCTCCTCAAAGTTTCCAAAAACAGTTGCTTCAATGATATTAGCTAAGTATAGTAAAGTAATGTTACCTAAAGCCTACCTAGGACTACGAACTTCATCGGTTAGCTCAGAAGAGATCCGAGAGAAATTGAAAGGTAAAGTAAACTTAGCAATTCTCTTTTCAGAGCTAAATGAGTCCTTTTTAAACAGCCTATGGGATATGTACTGTGACGTCCATGAGCACAATATGGTAAATCCTGTGAAGATAAATCTCATAGCCATAAAGCTGGGTTGGTTATCCATAGTTGAAGGTAAACTATCTACCAACAGGATAATCATAGTTAACACAGATGGTACGATAGAAGAACTAAGCCTAAAAGAACCTATAAGAGTAGATTCATGCTTAGTCCTATACTTAGACCCTGCATGTGAGCGAAGCTTACACTATAGATTATCAACGTGCCTCAAGAATCTTAAGATACTCCAAATAAACCCCTATAGGGCTGTGGCAAGAGTTGAGAGTAAGCTATCAACTCATGAACTCATGAAGAATTATAGTAAAGGCGTTATCATGCCTGAGTATGTAGTAGTAGAGAGAGGAGCTAGCACTAGGGAAATAATCAATAGCCTCAGGGAATTCTTAAGTAAAAGCGAAATGATAGTGGTCAAACCAGATCATGGAACAGAGGGAATAGGTGTTAAAGTATTTGAGGTAGATCCTTATCACCTTAACGAAAATAGTACTGTAGTACAGTATATAAGATCACTTAAGTACTATGATGATATTTTAATTGAAAAATTTAGAGGAAACGTTAGATACAAGAATAAATATCTATCCCTCAGAGTGGTAATCTCATGGAATGGCAGAGATTTCGTAATAGAATCAGGATATGCCATGGTATCTGATTATCCTATAACCTCGATGAGATATAGTGGTAGACCCATATCATTACAGGAGACTATAGGAAATCTATACCATACTAATTCCACTGGCAATACGAGAATTCCCCTTGATAAGAGAGAACTTGTCGATATACTAGAGAGAGTATGTAGTAGAATTGGAATAGGTATTAACCATGGTTTAAATGAGGAAGATATGCTCAAATTTATGGGTATAGATATAGTATTAGAGTACTACGATGGAGAGATAACTCCAATTCTAATAGATGTTAATCCAAGACCTAGTGGTCTTAACTACCTCTATACCATAGAGGGAAGGGCTAATGTATTCAAAAATCTACTATATTACATCTCTAGTACTCTTTATAATATATAGGATACTTATTTTCCCACGATAATTCTGAAGCTAATATATCCCTCACATAAAGTTTAAATCATTATTCCTTACCTAATGTTAGATGAAGAACTTAATCAGGATCAAAAGAGAGACTTTCAGACTGGTATCTCCTATAGGGAGGAGTACCTATGTACTGTTGAGTACTATATCGATTTCCATAATAACCATTGTTTTTCTCTTTCTAGATGAACCTCCCTCCTCCGGTCTAATGCTATACCTAACTGACATAGTGATAGAGTACATAACTTCTGGTGGATATGTAGTTATAGCTCTATTAATGGTTCTAGATGGTGCTTGTATTCCTATTCCCAGTGAGATAGTTTTGGCTTTCTCAGGCTTCCTAGTCAGTACTAGCAAGTTCGATATGTGGATAACATTAGCCTCTAGTACTCTTGGAAGTCTACTAGGTTCGCTCATTGCATATGTAGCTGGTCTGAAGTTAGGACGTGAGCTAATAAAGAAGTACGGGCGATTCTTGATGTTAGAGGAAAAGACATTAAACACTGTTGAGAGATGGTTTAGAAAGTATGGAAAGGTTACTGTACTAGTTAGTAGATTCATACCCGGAGCTAGAACTGTTGTCTCTATTCCTGCGGGTATTGGGAAAATGCAGCTCTCTATATTCATTATCCTTACAGTGATAGGCTCGGTCTTATGGAATTACACATTAATATATCTCGGCGTAAAACTTGGAGAGAACTGGTACCTCGTCGAAACCTTTATAGACAGATTTGACATACCTATAGCATTATCATTAGTAGTAATTATAGGATATGTCTTACTCTTCTATAATTCATATGAAGAGTCCTCAGGAAATGACAACAGACCTTAAATTGCACTTAGGAGTTCAATTCATTGAGATTTATAAGATTTATATTCTATAACCACGTTGAGAATAGAGATGTGGTTTCAAGATGTGAAGGAAGAGGCTATAGAACATACTGCTGATGATATGATAGAAATCCTAGAGAATTTTGAGAAGGCTCTTGAAAAGAGTAAGCTAGTCCGTATAGAACATGCTAATCATTTAATAGTTGTAGGAGACATACACGGTGATTTCGATACATTAGTGGGTATACTCGATAAAGAACTAGATAGAATTGCTGCAGGTAAGGGTATTATGGTGTTTCTTGGGGATTATGTTGATAGAGGAGATAAATCCCTAGAGTGTCTTTATCTACTCATGAAATTAAAAGTAGAGTATCCCGATAACATCCTATTATTAAGAGGAAATCACGAACCCCCTTATAATCTTATACCATATCCTCATGACCTCCCATATAGGGCTACTAGTAAATATGGATATAAGGGGAGTCTAATATACGAGAGACTCATGGAGATGTTTCAACGGCTCCCCCTTACTGCTGTTACTGATTCTGGGATATTTCTAGTACATGGAGGTATTCCCATAAGCGCCCCTAAGCTTAAAATACTAGAGGAACCCGATCCTTCAACTCTAGAGGAGCTCCTATGGAATGATCCTTCTGATGAAGTTGATGAATACACTTTATCTCCACGTGGAGCAGGATACCTCTTTGGTATTAACATCACAAGAAGATTCCTTAAAATCAATCAATTGAAATTAGTTATCAGGGGTCATGAACCATGTGAGGGGTATAAGATCAATCATGAAAATAGGGTAATTACCTTGTTCTCTAGAAAAGGCTTTCCATACTTTAATAAAGCCGCTGGATATGCTAAAATACCCCCTGATTTCAGTATTGAAGAAGTAGAAAACCTGGTCGTACTTATCTAGCTGTTATAGAGTGTCTCTTAATGAACCTATCAATCCTATCGAATGCCTCATTAAGGACTTCTTCTGGAGGGAGTGTTACTATTCTAATATGCCTCTTTCCAAGCATACCGAATCCAGATCCGTGCACTACCAGTACTTTCTCCTCCCTTACTAACTTCTCTACAAACTCTCTATCATCACTTAACTCTAGACTACCTATTATACGGGGGAATACGTAAAATGCCCCTCTTGGTTTCGTCACGATAAATGCTCCCATCTCCTCTAGTCTCTTCAGAGTTATATCTCTCCTTCTCTTGAGTTTCTCTATAACACTCTTTAGATGATCTCTACCCCCTCTAAGAGCTTCAATAGCAGCTATTTGTATTGGTGTGCTTGCTGACAATCTACATCTAGCCATTTTTATTACTAAATCTATAAATTGTGACTTAAAATTTCCTAGACTATCCTTCACATAGAGATATCCTATTCTCCATCCAGTCATTAGGTAGGTCTTCGAAAATCCATTTAACCCTACTACTATAGTATCCTTAGCAAGAGCGGCCATGCTCTTAAACTCTCCTTCAAGTACTATACCATCGTATATCTCATCCGATACCACTGGTATACCTACTTCAGCAGCTAGGTCTAGGACTTCTCTTAAACGCTTTTCATCGTAAAGTGCTCCTGTGGGGTTATTGGGGTTGATCACTACAATAAACTTTGTACTATCAGAGATCTTTCTACGCATATCATCGATGTCAGGTATCCATCCCTCCTCCTCTAAGCAGTTATAGGCTACAGTTCGAGCGTCGTAAAGTCTAGGATATAAGAGGTATTGGGGATAACACGGATCCGGCACTAGTACTTCATCTCCTGGATTGAGTAGAACAGCTGAAATAAAGCGTATTCCCTCCGAAACTCCTTGAGTCACTATTACATCCTCTGCTTCGATATCCACTCCATTAATTTTCCTCTCCTTCTCGGCTATAGCTTCTCTAAGCTCTCTAATACCCTCTGACGGAGAGTAGTAGTTGTATCCTTCCTCCACAGCTTTATAGAGAGCCTTCCTGATGTGCTCCGGTGTTTCAAAATCGTATTTTAAGGGATCTCCTACATTTAGGTAGATAACTCTTTCTCCTCTATACTCGAACATTCTCGCTAATGTCATGAACTCTCTAATAGCATACTCCATTTCACGAACCTTCCTACTCATCACAAATCCTTCTCTTAACATCAAGCATCTTAATGCACATGTATATTTATATTATTCATACATCGCCTATGGAACAGGCTCACCTTTCATAGGTACTGATAGGTATCGATAGATTTTAAAACTAGTAAATATATAACAGGTCTTACAGCTTTTGTAGCACAGAACTTCTCCACTCTCATTAAAGGACCTTTAAAGAACGGAAATTTCAGAGGCGCTTATACACCTCTAAACTTAATGGATTTTCCTTCCATGGGAGTGACAAAGGAGTACGGGCATTCATAGTTTAATGAAGAGCTTGATATAAATCCCCTAGTTGAGCCGTGAAAAATCGAGCGAATTTATCGATATCTAACGTGAAGAGGAATCGTAAGGCTCAATATCCATAAACCCAGAGTGAACACAAGTTAGAAAACAGTATTTAAATTCTAAGCCTTAATACTGGTGTGATAAGTCTTGGATTAGTAATAATCTTAATGCTAATAGTACTATGGAATAGTTGGCAGTTTTACAACATATTAGGACGTAGATCACCCACTATTCTAGATCTCGGTAATCGGGAGAGTGTAGTAATACTTTCTGATCTACATCTGAAAGAGTCACTTAATGAGCATCCTGAACTTCTGGGTGCCCTCTCTAGAATAGATCCTTCTACAATTATAATAGCTGGTGATCTCTTCGAGAATGAGCATAGAAAAGTAGATGAAGACTCTCTGAAGAAAATGCTGTACACGACTTTGAAGAGTATCTTATGGTCAAAGGAGATAGTCTATCTAGTGAGTTCCACTTCACATGATCCGATACCTAGCACTGATAAGATATGCTTAGAGATAGCTGGTACGAGGATTATAGTACTAAGAGGAGCACTCCTTCATTTTCGATCTAATAATGTAAACTTCTACACGTTTCACGGAGACTTCCTATGTAGAAATGGGGCTTATGCTGGTCTATTGAACCTACTAGCTAGTATCCTATTTAAGAGAGAACTATTCCTGGAAGAACTGGGAAAGAAATTCCTAGGTCTAGAGAGGAAAGCATGGCTTATAATGGGGCATACTCATATAGCTGGTCTCGATACTTATAGGAGAATAATTAATTGTGGGTGTTGGAAGAGCTATTGGAGGGCTAAGGCAACAGGTACACTAGTGCATGTATACAGAGGAACGCCTAAACTCCTCTCTGTTAACTATAAGGAGAGTAAGCTTTAACTATCGAAAAAGGCTAGGGACGGGAGGTTGAGGTGTATATGTAAATTTTGTAAGCCTTAAGTTTTCTTGCTAGATCTCCTAAAATTAGGCGAAGGAGTCTTAGTTGCTCTTCGTCGTATGCGTCAAGAATAACGGTTGGATTGATTCCAGGAATTTTATAGGTTAGGGATATGATCTTAACACCCCTCTTCACTATCTCTTCAAAGTACCCTTTCAGCTTTTCCATAGTTTTTTCATCGAGAAAAGTGTATACAACGTCCATACGTATCAGTGGATTATAAAATATATCTCCGAGCACTAGATCTACTCTATCACTATACTTTCCCACTCTCTCTTTAGCCTTTTTTATAAGCCCTTTATCTATCTCTATACCTACTGCATATGCGCCCCTGCTGGCCGCAGCCACTAACATTCTACCATCTCCAGAGCCTAAGTCACAGAACACCTTACTTCCGTTCAACTCAGCTAAATTTATTATTCTATCCATGAGCAAAGCGGGCGTAGGTAAGAATTTGGCTCTATGTTCTCGCTTCCTAGCAAATATCCTTAACTTCATGCAGTAACCTCCTGTCCTCTTATATATTCGTAATTTAAAAGTCTTCTTACTCATAATTTTGGTGTAGTGATAATTCGTCTAAGAACGTAATTTCATCTTCTAATCGCTAAGAACATCAGAAGCCTAAATTTATAGCTTTTATAGACCATGCTTAATGAAAGAAGTTAAGAGGAAATAATAGACTCTCATAGTTAAGTCTAGGAGGTAAATATGGATAATGAAAGATTACATGGTTAATCAAATGAAGCGATTAAACTTATTTCTCGCAGTTACTAGAATTGAAGGGACAGGTGGTATAGCTGAGTATTAGTAGAGTACTCCGTGGAGGCGTATGGATGTATGCAGCTAGTATGGTGAATAATCTTACGGGCTACTTCTACTGGCTAATAATATCCTCAATAGCAGGTCCCGAAATTGTGGGAATAGTGAGTGCCATTGCAGGGCTATCAATACTCCTAACAGGGATTCTCAGTTTCGGAGTAAATATAGGAGTTCAGAGATATTTAGGTAAAGCTCTAGGTATGGGTGATGAAAATAAACTAAGAACGTACTTCTGGAGTTCTTTCATACTAATATTCCTGGTCTTCGCTACAACTAGTATACTCCTCCTAATAATGGGTCTCCATGGTTATAGTATCATAAACCTATCTCCTTTCATGCTGATATTTAGTGCATTTCTAACACTAACATGTACTAATTTGATTCCTCTATCACTAATCCAATCTCTATTGAGAACAGAGCTGATATTCGTTATGTCGCTTATAGGTGGGATCCTTAAGATAGGTACTGGACTAACCCTAGTCTTCATGGGATGGGGATGGGTAGGGGCGGCAATAGGTTATCTCTGTCCTAGTCTAGTGAACTTGGTAATAGGTATGTTGTTCTCTTTGAAGAACGTATCTCTAAGACCTATAGTATCGCTATCGGCTATTAATGATGTGTTGAAAGCTGGTATCGTCACATGGTTACCCACGACTATAACTCTGATAGGCTATCAGCTAGGGGTCCTTATGGTCTTCGCATACACTAGTGCCACAGAGACGGGTCTCTACTATATAGCATCCGCTATAGCAGGAGCTATTACCATGGTCTCAATGAGTACTATATCTCTTCTCCTTCCCTTTCTATCCAGTCTACAGAATGGTAGGAAGCGTGCATGTTTTAGAGTGCTTAAACTATGTCTCACCCTAGTACTCCCTCCTTCAGTATTTGCCCTTATATACCCTCAATTTGTACTTTCATTACTAGGTAGTGAGTATACTGTCGCCTCTCCTATTCTCTCTACTTTACTCCTTACGGTAGTCCCAAATACTATAGTAGGTGCAGTAGGAAATCTAGTGTACGCCTATGGACATTACTCTCTTGTCCTTATGATAGGCCTAGCTGCTAATATTCCTAGAGTAGTATTATACTATCCACTAGTACTCAAAGCTGGAGGATTAGGTACAGCCATAAGCTCTACCATAGGGAGTTTTGTAGGCATGTGTGCTGCTCTACTAGTAGCTAGGAGAGTGAACTTTAGAATAGAATGGAGTGTAGTAGGAAAGATATTAGGACTACCAATAGCTATCGGTCTCGTATCATGGTTATTTAGGTTACAGTGGTGGATGGGTTTAATCTCACTCTCACTAACCTACCTACTATACCTCAAGCTAGGGATCTTAACTAGGCATGAAATTGTAGAAATAGCTAATGTACTCAAGATGGAATCATTACTCAGGAAAATCTATAATAGATATGGTGGTATCGTCGAAAAGCTTATAGGATAGTTAAGTGTTGTAGCAAAGAGTAGCACTAATATTATCTATTAATTCATAAAATATAGAATACATAACATAAGTATTACCTTTAAAATAACATTTATAACGTTAAACTAGATGAAAAATATATCAGCGTACTATTCCGTAGCTGTTTCGATAATGTTTCTGCGAGATCCTTAATTGATAATGCTTGCTACTAATATACGGTGATAGAGGATGAAAGCAAAACTAGTAACAGTGGTGGTGATAGTAGTACTACTATTCCTATCAACCTTATTAATAGAATCCCCGTGCATCCCTCAAAACCAAAAATTGCGTAAAAAGGCTGAAAACTTAGTTAAAATATCCGAGAAGGCGCTATCTTACCTAGAAGAACTAGTAAACAATACCGGTTTAGACCTTAGTACTGAAATAGAGGAATTAAGGGCTAAGATAGAAGAAGCAAGGAAGCTTATCGAGAAAGGTGAGTGGGAAAAGGCTATAGATATCTGTACTGAAGTACTGGACACTATTGAGAAACTTCAGGAAAAGGTACTAAGTGAAGTAGATAAGGAATATATAGAGGAATTTGAGGAGGAAGTGGAGAAGGAGATAGCAAAGGGGAGACAGGCCACTCAAAGGAGATTAGTAAAGGCCCTAGAGGCATTAGCTGAGAAGAGTAATGCGACTTTCGTAATACCGCTAATAGAGGAGATCAAAGATGCTATAGAGTCGGGAGAGCCAGGCATAGGTCTGAGAATAGCTAACGTCAGTATAAAACTAAGAGAGCATGCACGAGCAAAGCTTCCTGAAAAGTTAAGGCTGGTAATAGAAGAGATAGTCAATAAGAGTAAGGCTGATCTTGATGAAGAGGATGTGGAGAAAGCTGGTCAGGGGATACTTAATGCCATAGAGAGGATATCACTGAATATAGAGAGATTGAGAAATGTAACGGAACATTTGAAAAGTGTTAATGCTAGTGAAAGAGCCATAATCGCCATAAACAAGACTATAGAGCACATGAAGTGGGTAATAAGCCATCTGAACTATGTTTACGAGATGATACAAGAACTGAATAAACCATTTATGATTAGAAACCTCATAAGAGAGCTAAAGAGGGGCCTAATTCTCGATCTTCCCTTTGAAATCATCAGAATAGACTATCCTAAGCACGTTAAACCAGGAGAAGAGATAGAGATTACAATAGAGCTCAAAAACGAATTGGATGTAGATTTAGACATCACTATATCCATTCAAAATAGTGAAGGAAATATACTAACTAAACAGACTAAGAGTATAAGTGCAGGAGCTTTAGCAATCTTCAAGTTTGACCTAATAGCACCAAGTGAACAGACTAGGTTATGGTTAACGATGGTAATAACTTATAATAATACAGTGGCCCTAAGAATACCGCTTAAGATTGAAGTTCGGGGAAGAGAAGTCAGCGGCGCGGTAATCGGACTGAGGGAGCTAGTATGTTATCCCAGGAGTGTAATGGTAGGTGGAACTGTATACCTAAGCTTAATCGTAGTGAACGAAGGAGACATAGATACGGATATCACGGTTAATGTGATCGATATTAACAGAGATGTAGTAATATTCACAACTACAGTGACCATAGCGACTGGAGGTCATAAGGATATATCAACTACACTTAAAGCTCCTGAAGAAGAAGGAACTTGGGCAATCAAGGTTCAGATACTATGCAATTCTAAAATAGAAGTAGAAAAAACGATCAATATAGAAGTGAGGAGTAAGGGTGGAGGGCCTCCTGAAAGGGGAGGACCGCCCAAAGGAGAAAAGCATTAAAGGGATCAAACATCGGAACGATAGATTATTTAAATTTCTCCTTTTTATACTAAGACCTTTAGAAAAAGCTATTTATTTCTAGGTCTGAGTAGGAATATGGTCAAGAATTTAGCACTGATGTTTGAGATACATCAACCCTATAGATTGAAAAGAAGGTTTCCCCTGAATCTACTTAGAAATTACCTAGAAGGACGTTTAAACCTCACTGAAGTAATGAAATCCCTTTTCGATAGTGAAAGAGATAGAAAAATATTCCTCAGAGTGGCTAAGAAGTGCTATATTCCAACTACAAGAATACTACTAGACCTTATCGAAGAGCTAGATCGTAAGTGTAGATTATCTTTGAGTATTAGTGGTGTATGGATAGAACAGGCAAGAAAGTACTCTCCAGAAGTACTTCAACTGTTTAATGAAATAAGTGCAACAGGGTGTGTAGAGTTCGTATGCCAGACTTACTACCATAGTCTGGCATCACTCCATCCTAACGGACTAGAGGAATTTCAAGAACAGATAGCATTACATAGGGGATTAATAGAGGATCTTTTCAATCAGAAAGCTATCTCAATAGAGAACACAGAGTTTCTCTATAACAATAACCTAGCCTTATCCGTTTACAGACTCGGTTTTAGGGTCATGCTGACAGAGGGAGTGGATAGGGTATTAGGTACTAGGTCGCCGAACTATGTCTATAGAGCTTATGGCTGTGATCTTAGACTTCTCCTTAGAAACTATAGACTTAGCGATGATATAGGTTTTAGATTCTCGGATGTATCATGGGATCAATACCCACTAACTGCTGATAAGTACTCCCTATGGCTGAAGAGTACTCCTGGAGATGTCATCCTAATAGCTATGGATTACGAAACCTTTGGTGAGCATCACTGGCCTGAATCTGGAATTCAGGAATTTCTAAAGTGGCTTGTGCGTAGGTGTGTGGAGATAGGAGTTGAGATGCTAAAGGTTAGTACTGCTGCATTGGAGCATGAGGTCAAGGATATCTATGATATTCCACCTTGGCATACTATCAGCTGGGCTGATGTCGAGAAGAATACCTCGGCCTGGCTTGGTAACATTATGCAGAGAAGATGTTTTGAAATATACACATGGATAGAACCATATGTGAAGGCTATTGGTGGTGAGTACTTGAAGTATTGGAGGCTCCTCGGTATTAGCGATCATTATCACTACATGTCGACAAAGACGGGGGGTCCTGGAGAGGTTCACTCATACTTTAGTCCATACACTAATCCCTTCGAAGCCTTTGAAGTGTATATAGAGACACTTACTCTCCTTGTCCATTTTACACTAATGGAGTATAGGGAGAAAGTCTATAAGTATGCATGGAGGATAGAGTTACCATCCGGAATGGCATTTCACTTCTACCTTACTGAAGATGTGTACACTGGGTATAGGGCTAGGAGTTTATCAGAATTCCTAGAATTACTTGAAGTGGTCCCTCCTGAGAGTATAGTATATCATGTTAGGAGAGGGGATATTCAAAATTGGATTTCTACTACCCTTCTATGGCCAGAGCTATCTCATGAAATAGATAAAATTAGAGAAATCTCCGAAGTTAAACTTCTGGTACGAAAGCTTAAGAGGATACTAAAGAGTGTAAAGTCTTCCTGAGGATTTCTGCAGCCTCCTCTGGAGATATGGAAACTACATAAACGTTTAATCCTTTCTCAACTCCTGCCCATGTAGAGGTTAAAGGTAAAATCTCTAGATGCCAGTGAAAGTCTTCATCTATTTTATCCAGAACCGCGTGTATCCACATGTTGTAGTCTTCCACTTTTACTGAGTAAAGTAGTGATTTGAGCACTATCTTAAGCATTTCACAGAACTTACCTAGCAACCGTTCATCCATATTCCAAGGATTAGGGCTATGGGTTTTGGGGATTATCTTCAATTCAAAGGGCACTCTAGGAGCATATGAAGTCATAGCAATAAAGTGATCATTTTCGTGTATCAGTCTTCTGCTCCCGTAGAAGTCTTCAGGCCTACAATAGAGACACTCTGAACTCTTTCTAAAGTATTCTAACTCCTCCTCTATCGATGGAGGTATAAAGCTGAGAGCTATAAGCTGAGAATGAGGATGTGCTATAGAAGCTCCACCCAGAATCCCCTCATTTCTAAACCATAACACATGTTTTACTCTTTCATCCTCTATTATTTCAATAACTCTTTTAAACGTCGCTTTAAATACTAATATTAGATGATCTAAATCAATGTCCTCTATTCTCAAATTATGTTCTCGAGCTTCAATAATTACCTCGTGGTAACCATAATTTTCTCCGGATTGCTTTGGAGAAACTATTGGATATTTGTTAGGAACTATTCTCACAATCCAGTCGCTTGGCCTATATCCATCCTTGTCTCTCTCTAAAACTACTTTTCCATTCAGCTTTCTCATCAGTAGAGTAGAGGGTGGTGTCATGAATTCGTTACCGGGGCAGAAGGGGCATGATTTTGTCTCAACTTCAACTCTCGCCAACTTATATTGTTTGGGTCTCCATGCACGTTTGGGTGATATTATCGAGATTATCCTAGGGTTTATTGGATCTCTTCTTATCTCTATTTCCATTTAATCTCTCCTAGGAAAGTACTTCTTCGTAGACTCTTATAGTTCTTTCAGCAGCTCTAGTCCAAGTAAATTCCTCTAAAACTCTCTTTCTCCCATTTCTCCCCATCCACTCACCTCGTTGGGGGTCGTCTAGAATACAGTTTATTCCCCATGCTATATCCGCAGCGTCGTAGGGATTGACATGTATTCCACACTGTCTAGGTCCACTTGGAATAACTATTTCCCTAAAACCACTTACACCCTTAGCCCCTACTACTAGTGGTTTTTCCATAGACATAGCTTCGAGAGCTACTATACCGAAAGGTTCGTACAAGCTTGGAAAGACAGCTACATCGCAAGCTGCGTAATGCTCTATCCTTTCCTCCTCGCTTACAAACTCAAATCTCAGTTTCACCTTATCTTCAAGTTTTAAGCTGTTGACTAGATCCTTTACGTGTTGTTCAAGTTCGCCCTTTCCTAGTATCACGAGCTTTGTGTTTGGATGCTTCTCTAGTACGTGAGGCATTGCCATTAGTAGTTTATCCACTCCTTTAACTGGAGCTAATCTCCCTATGTAAAGTACCATGAATTCATCATACCCTATTCCATAGTAGTCCCTAATCTTCTCACAGGTTTCCTCGGGTATTCTATGGGGATTGTACTTCTCAGGATCTACTCCATTCCACACTACTCTAATTTTCTCTGTAGGATATCCTAGCATAGTTAATTCCTCCTTCATAGCATTAGAGACTGTCACTATTATGTTAGCATCCTCTCCTCCCTTCCTCTCAAGCTCTATTATAGTCTTAGATCCATCACCTAAGGTTCTACCTTGCTCGGTAGAGTGTATGTGAAAGGCCATAGGTATTCCGAGTTCCGACTTAACAATAATTCCACCTATTATCGATAACCAATCATGAACAGATAATATATCGAATTTTCTGCTCTCTCGTTTAATCAGATCATTGACAAGTTTTGATGCTGATAATACATTATACAGGAATATTTTAGCAAAGAAATTTAGTCCTGGCCCCCATCTCCGTATATCCTCAGCAACTACATCGGGGAGTATTCTAGAGACATCTACCAGTAGTGGTCTATGTATTTCTACGCCAGCTATTAGCTCTCTTGTCTTGAGATTTCCTGGGTTTAGTGTTAAGACGGTTATAGTATGCCCCATCTTGACTAGTTCTCTAGTAATGTACTGTGCATACGTCCCTAAACCTCCAACGAGTCTAGGAGGGTATTCCCATACGAAGAACGCTATATCCACAGCTTCACCTTGATACATATTCTTAAAATGCCTAATTTAAAGATATCTGATAGACCTGGATAAAACTATCCACATATACTATAAACTCCCAATCTCCATCTTCCCTTTTTGGTATGGTAGTAATCTTCCTCTCCTTTTCTATATTTCCTCTTTAAAGCTGGAGAATTAGAGGAGGATGAGCTTTTACCTTAAAAGGATATAAACTCTATTTTCTAATACATCTTAACTCTCTAAAATACTCTATAACTTCTCTCTCTAGTCCTAACGATGTCAGTAATTGATCTATATTTCCAGATTTACTGAATAGTCGTTCTAGACTCCTTATAGTCTCTCCAACTTCATATGGAAAGACTATCCACTCCTCTACTTCCTTAACGTAGTAATCTGGTTTTATCTTGGCCCAGGGCTTTACGTATGGAGTAGCAGATTTTATAGTTAAAGGGCCTTGTTCCTTTAAGTACTTTAATGTCACTTCCAGAGTACTTCCTGTATCCACAATATCATCTACAAGGAGTACCCGTCTACCCTCTATGTCTCCATTAAGGCCGGATACTATTACTACGTCTTTTCTAGGTTTAGCGATATCCTCATATGCCTTCACAGCGACGACCATGATATCAGAGATATTCATTATATCCGATACTATACGGGATACTACCAACCCCCCTCTTGAGATAGCTACTATGGTATCAGCAGGGTATCCTTTGTCGATTATGATCCTACACAAGTCTAATATGTCTCGAAAGAAAGTGTTCCAAGTGATAAATTTGAGCTTAGGTAACCCCATGTGCTAAAATTAATGACGAAGGATATAAGCTTTTCTTCCAGTCCATTACCAGCAATGTGACATATATTTTACCCTCTCCCTAGCTGCTCTGTGCATGTAGTTTCTATAGTCTCTACCTTGTACTCTCTTTAAAAATTCGTTTATAGGTTTAAAGGTGAAGGTTCTCTCTAAGGCATAGTCCCTTCAGTATTCTCCTCGAATTTTAACAGGAAGCTGATCTAGGATAGGCGATCTAGAATAGATGAGGAGAAGAGTTGAGAGTGGGGGGATCAATATGCGGTAATCATTTCATAGCCTAGCTCAATTGGGGGCAAGTTTTATCATCTCCCCCTTATCAAATTTCGTTCAAACATATTTCTACTTTATCCCTTAGACACTTAACCTGTCACTCCCTATTCTACTTCCTAAATTATCACTATAGCTTGAATTGTAGATAGTCAATATTTACTGAAACATTCTTCCATCAAGCCTCTTCATGAATGGATCATGGGAATATACTTGTAGAATTCAGCTTATACAGGTCTCTAATATCTATTTAAATCCTAGGATTCACTGAGTTCAATTCCCCTCTTGAGTTCATTGAAGGTTCACCATTACACTCCCCCCTTTCGTAGTGACCACTCTTTCTCTCTTCATTTAAACTCCATAGACTCTGGAATTACCGAGTTTAAACACTTAGCATAGTAATATGAAAACTATCTGTGAAGAAGTTTTAGTCTCGAAAGCACATATTAGTGAAGTGTTCCTCAAAAAGATTATAAGTCTATATACTAGGGAGGAGCAGAGGAACAGGGAATGGAGAACTCCTATGATTGGCTTAAAACCGGACGAGTAGTTATAATAGATGGCTACTGTCCTCCACTATACCCTAAGCTTAGGTTTAGCGCAGAGAGACTAGTTAGAATAATAGAGAGACTAGAGGGGAACATAGTAAGAATGCAACCTATCGGGTACTATGCCTACTACCCAACTGAACACTTTCCAGTACATCCAGAGCTTGGAAAAAGAGATCTACTACAAGAAGTAATAGATCTATGTAGACCCAGGGGTATAAAGGTTATCCCATACATACCAGTAGGTCATGGTTTCCTACCCTATGAATCTGAGAAAGAGCCCTACATAAACTGGGCCGCACGCGATAAATGGGGAAGGAAAATAAGAGGAGGATGGCATCTAGGATATTTTAAGTACTTCGCTCTGTGTCTAAACTCACCCTATCGAGAGGCTATTAGATCAATAGTAAGGGAGATAGTTGAGAACTACGATATAGATGGAGTTTACTTTGACGGCCCTTACCAGCCTACACCAAGGTGGTTAAACGGTCCATGCTACTGTAGTTACTGTAAGGAGTCCTTTGGGAATGAAATACCCGACTTCACTAGGGGAGAGGACTGGAGTAGACCCGAAGTCTTTGAGTATTATAAGTGGGTTCTCGAAGAAGTAATGCTAGGAACTTTCAAGGATCTGATAGGGATAGTTAAAAAGTATAAGGATATACCAGTCCTCTTCAATAATGGCCTCTGGCTCAACCCTCGTGTAGCTATGTGGTGGGGAAGTAGAATATATGAAGTCGCGGATGGTTTCCTCTTTGAAGCAAGTGAAACTCCACTTTACAAGATGCTGATGGTATTGCTTGGAAGATCTACGGGTAAGTACATATGGAGCTACGTCGGAAGCTATACCGTAGGAATACCTAAACATCTCAGAAGTGAATACGGATATGCCTGTAAATGGCTCTCTACTCCTGTGAATAGTGAAGAGCTTATGGCTGACTGCTATACGGTTATAGCATCGGGTGGAAGTCCTATCTTCTGGTCTGCTAATAGGTTTTACTACACTGTAGAAGGTGATATGGAGTACCTAAGAGCTCCCTTCAAATTCTTAAAGAAATACTATGAGGAGTTGAAAGAGATGAGACCTGTCAAATTCATAGGCCTACTCATCTCAGGTAAGACCGCCGACTGGTATCTAAAGAGGTCTAGTGAGAATCCCTATCGCTACTACTATCAAGGAGGATTTGAAGTATTAAAGGAAGCAGGGTATCAAGTAACCCCAATCTACGACTCAAAGTTGAGCCTTGAGGAAGTGAAAGATTATAGTATCCTCTTCCTACCCAATGTGGCCTGTATGAGTGAAGAGGAGGCGGAGATTATTCGAAAGTACGTGGTTCAAGGTGGAAATCTCCTAGCCACTCATGAGACCTCTAGATATGATGAAAGGGGCAATCCATACAACGAACCGATACTCTCGAAGATACTAGGGTTCACTCTCGAAGGGAAGAACGTAGAAGAGTACACAAATCTACATCTTAAAATAGTCTCTGAACACCCTGCAGTAGGAGCCTTCAAGAAGGGAGAACTATTACCCCAAGATCATCAAATCTTGAGAATTAAGACCAGAGAGAGGGAAGTGCTGGCGGTGACCTATAGAATAGAATTTGAGGAAGAGATAGGACCGGCGATCATAGCTGGATCTTATGGTACAGGATCAGTCATATATATAGCATCCGGTCTTGAGGCATCCTACTTAGCCACTAGATTTTACTCTACGAAGAGGCTCTTTATGAGTATAGTAGATTACCTCTCCAAAGGTTCAGCACCCTATCGTCTAAATGCTCCTCCAGGTGTGGTAGCCAACCTTATGGAGAGTAGTGATGGAATACTACTACATATTCTCAACTATAATGGTACCAAATATAAGGAGCCCTTCTGTAGAGAATGGTATATTCCAGTATTCGACATAGAGGTTGAAATAAAAATCCCAAAAGGTAGCACTATCAAAAGTATTAGACTATTGGCATCAAATAAGACTCCTCAATTTGAATACAATGAAGATAGGGTGAGGCTTAGAATTAAGAGAATAGACCTGTATGAGGCTATCCACGTGAAACTATCCTAGTTACCTGAGACTAGAGATTTTACACTAATTCTACCTATCTTAACACGATTTAGAATAGGGAGATCACTGATGATGAGGGCTAAAGATTAATTGAAGAATTCTTAGAGAGCAACTCTGGGTGGTATCACAAAGAGTAAGTTAATCTTAAATATTGTACTCGTAAGAACTCTACCATGGAAAGCGTATCAGAAGAACTGAAAAGAATAGAACTTATAGTTAAGACTCCTCTCTATGGAGCTGTAGGTTATACTCAAGGGAGACTGATATATAGTTCTAATGTAGAGGGAGTAAGGGATCTCTGGGAACTAGATCTTAGGACTGAGAAGACAACTAGGTTGACTAAGGAAGGGGTATATGCTATCGCTTCTGTAAGACCAACATCGCCATTAATAGTATACACTAGAGACGTAAGTAAAGGTAGAGAGTTACATCAAGTATTTCATATTGATCTTCGGAGTAGAGAAGAGTTCAGATTCGAGAATATAGAACCTAGAAGGATCTCAGGCATAGACTTCGATGGAGAGCTGATAGCAATCAGTACGGCATCCGAGAAGGCCATGGAGCTGTGGACTCTTAAGCCCACGGGTAGTGTAGAAAAGGTCTATGAGACGGGACTACTACTTTTTGTCACCGATATAGGCGGTAATAGAATAGTAGGTAATGGAATACTTAGGGGAGACCCTAGAGCAATCGAGGTCTTCATATACGACTTAAAGACCTCCGACTTCAGAGTATATACACCCAAGGAAGGATCCGTCAACAAGCAACCTAGGATATGGGGAGATAAACTACTCTTCTCCACAACAGCGTTTGGAGACGAGAAACTAGTTATATATAATCTATCTAAGGAAGTAATAGAAGAACCTGAGTTTACCCACCAAGACTATAGAAAGTATAGGTTTACAAGCTATATAGCATATGACTGGATGCCAGATGGTAGAATATGGTTTATAGGCGAGGCAAATGGAAGAACTAAAGCCTTTGTAGATGGTAGAGAAGTACCCCTTCCAGAAGGGTTCTCCACCTGGCTCATACCGGTCAAAAATAGAGTATACGTAACCTATTCCTCGTTATCCACTCCTCATTGCATCTACGAGGTCGAGATGAATACGGGTAATAGACGCATAGTCCTCGGTGCAAGGTTACCGGACGATATAGCTAGTCGTATAGGCAGAACCTATTTAGTATGTTACAAATCCTTCGATAGTCTTGAAATCCCTACATTCGTAATAGAGAGTAATGCAATATCCAAACCAGGACCTACTGTTATATACGTACACGGTGGTCCATGGGCCGAAGTAGCCGATTCATGGAGTACCTTTATAGCATCACTTGTAGTCTCCGGATACCATGTGGTAGCTCCAAACTTTAGAGGCTCGACAGGGTATGGAGAGAAGTTTAGGAGAATGATCATAGGCGATCCTGGAGGAGGAGATCTCTTAGATGTAATTCATGCAGCCGAGTGGGCTAAGAGTGCTGGACTGGCGAATAGACTTGCTGTAGTAGGTTATAGTTATGGTGGCTACATGACCTTTCTAGCCACTACTAAACACCCCGATATCTGGGATGTAGGTGTTGCAGGAGCTGGAGTAGTAGACTGGGAGGAAATGTATCATCTCAGCGATGCTTTATTCAAGAGGTTTATTGAAGTCCTCTTTGCAGATAGGAAGGAGCTATGGAAGGAGAGATCTCCAATAAGCTATGTGGAGAGACTTAAGGTCCCACTCTGTATAATTCACCCTCAGAATGATACTAGAACGCCACTTAAACCAGTACTACGCTTTATCATGAAACTCCTAGAACTGGGTAAGACATTCGAAGTACATGTAGCTCCGGATGTGGGACATGCTATAATAAAAATGGACGACGTACTTAAAATAGTGCTCCCTATGGTACTATTCCTCGATAGATACATGAAAAGTTAGTTTTTCTAGTAACTCCTACTTTTCAAGAGGCTCAATTTCAACGGCTGTTCCATACGCTGTTATCATTATGAAGCCTTCTAACATCTCAGTAGTCTCGAAATCTATACTTATTACAGCATTCGCTCCCATCATCCTAGCCTTCCTTTCAAGTTCATCTAGAACCTCCCTTCTAGCCTTATCCAACTCCTCTAAGTATGCACTTCCTCTACCTCCGACTAATGCCTCAATTCCAGATATTATCCTACCCAACATCCCTCTAGTACGTACTGTACTAGCGGTTACTATCCCGATAACTCTCTTAACCCTATATCCAGGGACTTCGGGAGTAGTAACCAATAATACTCTTCCCATCATGAGTATCGCTCTACTCTCAACTGGTCCCCTAGAAATATTAATTTTAGTATTGAGGTTCAATTTTCAACATAAATGTTTATATTTTAGCTCGTTCTTGCTTCTCTGGTGTATCAGGTGTCCGGTGGTCACTTTTGGATTTAGAGTGACACCCTGGGAGGTAGAGGGTGTAGTAGACTATGATAAACTATTAGAGGAATTCGGAGCTTCTAAGATCTCCGATGAGTTGTTAGAGCGTATTAAACACCTCGTAGGAGATGTACACCCCCTATTGAGGCGTAGGATATTCTATGCTCATAGGGATTTAAATCTAATCCTAGACGACTATGAAGAAGGTAGAGGATTCTTTCTATATACTGGTATAGCTCCCAGTAGGAGCTCAATGCACCTTGGACACATAGTCCCCTTTATTCTAACCAAGTGGTTACAGGAGAAGTTCAGGGTCAATGCATACCTAATGATCCCGGATGAAGAAAAGTTCCTAGCGAAGAAGGCAGAGGATCTTAGACAAGTAGATGAACTAGTCGACAAGACCATTTTAGATATCATTGCTTTAGGCTTTGATCCTGATAGCACTTTCATCTTTAAAGATAGAGAGTACATTAGAAACCTCTACACTGCTGCAGTAGTTGTCGCTAGAAGAATAAACTATAGCCTTGCTAAAGCTGTCTTTGGTTTCAATGGTGAAACTAGTATAGGTTTGATATTTTATCCAGCACTCCAGATAGTTCCTACACTCTTTGAGAAGAAGAGATGCCTCATACCCTACGGTATCGACCAAGATCCCTACTTCAGAGTACAGCGTGATCTAGCTCCTAAGCTAGGATACTTTAAGACTGCAGGAATAATGTCCATCTTCATTCCAGGCCTTGAAGGTATTAGGTCTAAAATGTCTGCCTCCAAACCCGAGACAGCAATATTCCTAAGTGATAGTCCAGAAGAGGCTACTAGGAAGGTTATGGATGCCTTTACAGGAGGACAGCCTACGGTTAGAGAGCAACGCGAAAAAGGTGGAAACCCAGATATATGTTGTGTCTTCCAGTGGTTTAGAATACTCTTTGAAGAGAGTGATAAAAGGCTTCTTGAAAGATACAACAGATGTGTGAATGGAGATCTCCTATGTGGAGAGTGTAAAGTAGATCTCGCTAAGAGAGTGGGAAGGTTCTTAGAAGAGCATCAAAAACTTGTTCTAGAAGCTGAGAAGATAAAAGATAAGTTCCTGTACGATGGTAAGCTGGCTAGGAGAATGTGGAACTGGGAGTTTGAATACTAACTCTTTAAACTCCTATAGATCCCTATTCTAATTAATACACTATTTCCATAGTTATTTGTATACAATATAATTACTATAGTAAAAGATATTAGGCAAATATTGATTATTGACTAGGTATAGAGGGATTTCCATTAGGGTTGTATTAAATCCTAAGGTTAAAAGCATATTATCAATATTAGTGAGCATCCCCGCTGATTTCTCCCAGACGAGAGCAAAAACACTCAGTCGATTACTGGTAATTCTAATAGTATTAGCATTAGTATCAGACCTACCTTTAACATCTCTATATCAAGAGACTCCTCCTAGAATAATCAATTGGAGCTCTACTGGTGGTAATCCCACTAACAAGGATACTCCACAAGATCTCATGTACATAGTTAAGGAGGGGGACTCTATAAAATTTCAAGTGATGGCGGATATTAGCTGTAACTTTACATGGGAAGTGAACAAGGTAAAGATCCACGAGGATCACAATACTGTCTCAAGCTCCTTCACTCTAAAGGTACCAGAAGAGAAGGGAATATGGGAAATCCATGTAAGAGCTTGGAATACGTTAGGCGAGGATCATATGGAATGGGTAATCACCACCCTTAGTATAGATGAAGCACCTACAATTTTTGACTACTTCACAGATGGAAGGTGCAGGAATAGAGAAGAAAAGGATCCATGGAATAGACCACTACCGGAATGGTATGATTGGCATGGAAAGTACTACCCGAATACCAGTAGAAGATGGGCTGATACGGATAACGGTCTAGGAGTAGTCTACGTAAGTATCCCCTCGAAGGTTACTGAAGGTACTTGGAAATTTAGATACCGTTTTCCAAAGGGAGTAGAGACGAGTGAGATTCCATGGGCTGAAATTTACATAATGCACGATGGAGAGAAGGATGTATACTATGTCTACCCTGTAGAATCTACTGCTCATCACCACGTTACGATAAAACATGATGGGGAGAGCTTTAGTATAGATTATGACGGAGTAGGATTCTATCATACAAAACTATGGTATGAAGTAACTATAATTAGAAAAGATGGATGGCTTTACCTGTTTAAAAAGGTTATAGAAAAAGGCGAGGAAGATCCTCTATACTTTGAAATGCATGCATATGACGAAGTAGCAAGTTCAGAAAATATACTTATACGTGCAATACCAGATGGAACTGCACACTTTCAAATAGACTGTATAGAGGTCTATGAAGGGAGGTACTTCTTTCCAGATAAGAAAGTATTCCTCGGAGAGCATGTGGCGGATCTATACTGTGATAAGGATGGTGAGTACCGTCCGATAAAAAGGACAGGAATAATAGTCCAGGGTAGAAATGTGACCCTAACGGATATAGCTGAGATGTTAGGAGATCCATCTCTGTTCTCCTATGATCACGGAACAAGAACAGCAATCTGTCGCACTAACCTAGTAGTGGATGAAGGTGCAAGTCTTATAATCAAAGATGAGACCTTGAAATTCGATTGTAAGGAAGATGGAGAACTTCAGTTTGTACTTGACTATGGTTCTCGTCTAGTAGTCGAGAATAGTATTATAACAACTACAGGTGATCACTTCTTCGTATGGAACCTTGCCAGCTCGACTACACACTGGGGATCTGAGATCATAATGTGGCTTTGGGCTGAGAGTGGATCATTTGGATCAGGATACTATTGGGGAGGAAGTCAGAGACCACTTGCAACAGCCTTTCATGGAGAGTTGAGGATAAGCAATTCCATAGTAGACAACTTTGCTCATCTATTCCTAGATTCACCATATGAAGTCGTCATCACGAATACTAAATTTACAAGAATGCATCAGGTCGACATAGGTACATATAGGTACGAAGGATCCTATTCAACCCCCCTTAGAGAAGAAAGGGAGTTTGCGAAGGGACCGAAATCCTTCTACATCTATATTGATGATGTAAACATAAATAACTTTTTAATAAGAGATGTGGTCTTCTCTGGAGCAGAACCTATAGAGGTAGTATTTTCAGTAAATGCCCATAGGGATAAACTGAACATATATAATATTAGAGTAGAAAATGGGAATATAACTATTAAGGAAACTTTAGCTCAGACCTATGGGCAATCACATACATGCTATTGTGCAGGGTCGCCATATAGTTGGAAGAGTTACATATCATCAGAACTGGGATTAGTAAACTGTAAATTTGACAATGTAGTCCTCACACCAGGAGTTTTCACATGTTGCGAAGGAAAGACTGTAAAGAAGGCTGTCGCTATTAAGTACTACTTAGATATTAAGGTGGTAGATAAAAATGGAAATCCTGTTCCAGGGGCTGTCGTCACTATAGCAAATGAGATCGATGATAATAATTATCCAGCCGAGAATACACAACCAAGTAAGCCTTATGCCACTGGTGAGTACAGCTGTTACTATCACCACTACAGATTCTTGAGTAGTCAACCTCTCAGAGAGACATATACGGGTAGTAATGGACACACTCCACTACCCTCAGAAGATCCTGAGAAGACTATAGTATTGACCGACTATACTTATAGACGTGATGCTGGAAGATGGAGGACTGTAGATGCTATCAGAGTCTCGTGTAGTCTGAGATCTACATACTGGAGGCTTATGCAACTTCAGTTATTCGATAACTTTCTCGGTGAAATACTTCGTGTAAATGGTGTAATTCCATCAGGAGAGCTCAAAGAGGGAGATATACTACATTTTCTACTTAACTATACAAAGGATAGAGTTCGTGTCATAGTAAAAAACCAAGAGGGTAAAACTATCTGGGATACTGGAGAGCTTAAAATAAGAGCAAGCATAAAGCCATATGATTTCGATAGGATAGGATTTGAGGTTAGAAAATGGGATCCATGGCATGTGAAAAAGGAGATAATATGGGATTCGAAAGGCTACATTAAACTCTACGATAAGATCTATCGAGGGGAGGTAGAACTTCAAGTTGATAACATGAGACTCTACGCCGAGGGGATAGGTTATATTGAGAACAGAGACTATTCATCTGATCCCAAACTAGTACCTATTGAAGAGGATGGAGAGGAGTACTATACGATCTCACAGAGCACGAATGGAAGTTCCATCATATGGGAGTTTGATGTAAAGATAGTTAAAATGTCTGGTGATGGCCCCTTCTTCGCTTTTTGGCTATCAGACGGTGATAGCCTATTCTCCTCTTCAGATGTCTTTACTATAGATTATACTTATACCATTACGGTTTCCAAGAATGATAAAGTTGCTGTCGTCAGTGGTTTTAATATTGATGAATCCTGGTTTAGAGAAGACCCTAATATACCTACTAAGACTTTAGTCATTAATATTGACACCGGTGAATGGTGGATCGAGGAAACAGAGATCCATATTCAAGAATTGAATTTAGATCAGGGATGGAATTTAATATCGGTATATACTTATCCAAAGCCAACTATTGCATACAAGGCTA
>CAZFTG010000007.1:3437-51473 GCA_964522205.1 uncultured Thermoproteales archaeon | reverse complement strand
GAATATAAAAACCTTGATTAACGAGAAAACCTGGTGGGGCATGAAAAACTACGTTATCTCAAGGAGACAGTTGGAGGTAGCCCTTAGAGGAATTAAAATACCTACATATCAGCAAAGCATGGCTGATATCGTGTTATTTTATGGAGGAGATGATATAGTAGAGAATCTTAATGACGTAGTACTCATTAACGTTAAATCGCATAATATAGATAGGGAGAGCAGAGATCCAAACATAATATCCGCAAAAAGGGTTCTTGAATTCTCTAAAGATCTGCTAGAAAGGGCGCTTGTATTTCCTGATTTTATAAATAAAGCTAATTTATGGTTCATTGGGCTTTATTTCAGAAGACATAACGAATATAGCGAAATAATAGAGGTACATGTTAAGGATTTATTTAAGCTCGATGTAACTAAGATCCCCGTTATCAATTTTGATGCCGCTATACAGATTCAGTGGCATGTGAAAAATATGGTAGAAAGGGATAACGTAGACAAACTGACATTCATTGAGAGCTTAGCTGAAGAATATCTGAAAAGATGGGAGGAGTTTGCAAGGAGACGTACAGTCAGACTGAAAGGGGTAGTAGACGAGCTTAAAAATCTCGTGAAGGAATTAAGAACACAGAGCAGACTGTTTTAGTGAGTTCCGGTAAGAATTGAAGACTGGGTGTTATTTGGGAAGAGTTACTCGCAATAGTTTTGATACAGTAATACTGAGTTCGTCTATATAACTCTTCCATGATTTCTTTGCTAGAATTTCATCAACTATTAATAGTATTTCTTCGTAGAGCTTCTTTTCGTCATTGCTGTTCCAATTAATTCTTACTATCGGTATTGTTGCTAAAGGTCTTTCAGAGAAGTCGTAGACACCACCGCGCGTAAAGCCTTTATATACTATGTACTCCTGGTAGGGGTCTGAGTTTAATAACGCCAAGAGATACTTAGTGCCTTCTCTAAATTCTTTCTTTGGACAAATGACCGTTACGTCCTGCGTAGTATAGTACAGCCCCTTCACGTATGCGAATCTAAAATAGCCCCGAGTATCGTAGCGTTCCTTACTCGGAACTAATATCTTTTCTTTATACCTTTCGAAGAGATGTTTATTTCTAGGAAATACCCAGTGCCACCAGGGGATATCTCTACCGTAATTATATCTCTTTAGTAGCTGATCCCTGTACCGTACTAACTTTCCGTAGAAGTGTTGGTAACGTTCTTTCAATTCCTCCTCACTCTCTATATCATTCACGTAAGCATATGGCACAGGATCTCTAGCGGGGAAGAATCTGTCCAGCGTGTTAGCTTTAAACACGTAGATTACGTGTTTCCTTTCTTCAGAAGTCAATTTGCTCAGTTCCTCGCGACTTAGCTGAAACGCTTTATCAAGGCCGCTGACCATTCCGTTACCTATCTCAGCTATACTTCCAAGCGTTATCAGCCTCTCGAAATGAAACAATGGAGAGTAGCGGATAGATAGTAAGGGGTTTGACTTCAACGCTATCTCGTGTACCGGTCTCCAAGGCTCACCATTCTCAAATTGTCTGTGTACGAAGGCTTCGAATATTCCTTCTCGAATATAGGTCTTACCTCTTTTCAGCCTATTAAGTAACTCTTTTACTTTCTCAAGATGGATCGCCGTGAGGCGTTCTTTAGTATGTAAATTGACTATTTTGATAGGTTTATCAGATTTTGATTTAACGTATTTGAATATGATGATAGTTGAAGATACTTCCTCAAAGATGCGCATTTCATTGAAATTTATTAGCAACTCTAAGTGGCCCCTTCTGGCTAAGTATTCCCTAAGTCTTGCTCCATGAACTGTCTCAGTCCAGAATATCGGAGTAATGAAAATAAGCTCCCCTCCTTCTTTCAACATATTAACACTGTGATAGATGAAAGCGTATGTCAGATCTGAAAGTCCGTTTATAACGGCGTTCCAATAGCTACTGCCTTTAAAGAGTTCTCTCCACTTTTTTGGAATATTGCGCCATCTGACGTAGGGGGGGTTGCCTATAATGACATCATACTTTTCTTCTGGCTCAATCATTAGGAAGTCTTGATATGTTATTTCTACCGAAGAGTAGTTTGGCAAAGTGGAGTCGATCTCGTAGGCGTGTATGTTCTTAAAACCTGCTTCAACTAGTGCTGAAAGAAATACTCCTGTACCAGCACATGGATCAAGTACTAAAGCGTCCCTAGGCTTAGTGATTAAAGATACCATAGATTTGGCTACAAACTTAGGAGTAAAGTACTGCCCCAATTCTTTAACCTTTAACCCCATTTTCACTACAGACCCCCCGTATTTCAAGCTCTCCTTTTATAAAGGATGAAATGATTGACTTTTCCGCTAGCCATGAAAGAACTATGATTCTGACAGTCTCTGAGTCACTGTTTAAACCTAGCTTCTTTCTGATTACTCTGATTACTTCGTACTGTTCTTTAGAGAATATTACCTGTACTCGCTTGTACCCCTGCTCGTCAGTCATATTACTCACCCCTGAGTATATAATATACTCAAAATTGAGTATATAAGGATTATGGTAGCATTCCTTTCTAGCTTGAACTCCGATGTGAAGACCTTAATAACCTCTCCTATTTTTGATCTCCTAATATTAGCAGGTAGCCCTGCATCGACTATGTTCCAGTGCTTGATCCTCTTGTCAAGTACATCTGTTTCAGGTTTAAAGGGTTGTATCAGAGTTACCTCACGGCATTTGCTTATCGTAGTCTGTCTCAACCATAACATTCTCGTTAAAAAATTGTAAGAGACACTTATCTTACTTTCCTTTAAAAATTTATGTAAATACGCCTTGCATAAAATACTAGCCCTGTAGCGAGACTCATAACCTTTCAGACTTTCAGTCTCCTCTCTTAGAAACTGTAATTTATGGGTAAAGTTAGGTCTTAGTTGATGCCTATCTTTGTCAGTAAAGATAGACAGTCTTCCCTCTACGTCCTCAATAAGCTTCTACTCAAGAGGATTACAGTAAGTACCCTATTTAAAAAGCTTAGTTGATAGGAGTAGTAGCTTGATCACCATACACTAGTACTCCTCTCCATTTAAAAGTAGAGTATAGTTTGGGGAGTATGAGACTTACTATAGAGAGGTTGGTACTATTAGCATGTGCACTAGCGGTAATAGTACTAACTTTAATCCTACTACAGCCATGGAGGACTAGTGCAGAGTACACCATAGACTATGTGAGGGGTGAGGGGAAGGAGGTAGCAGAGGGTTTGGAGAGGGGTTCACCAGTAAGACTAACCCTGAATTGGGAGGTCGAGAAGGTGGGGCTTACGGTAGTCGCTACTATCCCTATGGAGGAGCCTTTAAGGGTTGGTGTGGAGTACTGTAGGCTCTACACTTCAGCACTCTCGATAGGAGGTACGAGTATTGTAAGGGGTTCATCACCTACAAAGGTATTTGAGAGGTTTAGGAGGGTTAGTGTCTATCATATGGAGGATAGGGTCGTAGTAGATCCAAAGCCATTCGTAGAGCTTGAGGTCGTTGAGGAGTATGGTCGTAGGGTGTACATAGTAGAGGTCGTCCTATTCTACATTAAGGGAAATCCTACCGTAGGCTCGGTACTCAGGCTCTCGAATAGGACTACTACCACGTACTCTAGGAGGTACGACTACTCGGGCACAAGTACTATCGAGATAGGAGGGCAAGTAGCCTTCAGGCTTCAGGTGAATTCCGAGGATATACTTGTACTGAGGATTATAAGGGAGAACTGGGTTGTGAGTGGTTGATCCCTACTTTTAAACAGTTTTTATATCGGTGAACTAAATGAGCGGGACTACTGAGGGGATTATAGACTATGCCCAAGCGTATGTGGAGCTTGAGAGATCTTTGACAGTACCACAGATACTCTCAGAGCTCGGTGTAGACCTGAGCACTAGGAGGATCTATAGACCACTAGGGGACTTCATGGTATACCTAAACCAGAGGAGGTTTAAGGTTATAGAGCTTAGGAGGAGATACATAGAGTGTTTTGTTAAGGGTTGGACTGGGGAGTACAGGGTTGTCGTCGATTTAAAGAGGCTACACTACTACTGCTCATGCCCACACTCAAGGATAAGGAGAGCACGCTGTAAACACGTACTACTCGCACTAGAACTCTACTGCCATTTAAGACAGGAGATTGGGGATGTAGCCGAGTTCCTCAGAGAACACTTAGATAGGATAGTTGAGTGGTAATTTTTTCTAGAGACCTAAGTATAGGAGAGTTTAGGAAGGTATCAGGATATAGCTAAAATAGTCTCACACAAACATAAGACTCTCTGAACTCTTTCTTGAATAGAGGGCTCCTAGGAAACTTACATAAACTCTTTAAGGAGTAAACACTGTATAACTCCCCCAGATAATAATGGTTAGCGTGGATAGAGAGACTACTAAAACCAGTAATAAAGGCTACACCTTATAGACCAATATAGATATAGGAGACACATATTATTCCTGCCTCTAATAGGAGTAGAGTAAAAACTTAATAAGATGCATCTATGATCTAACTGAAATGAATCAGGCAACTAACAGGTGTAGATATCGTGTGAAGTACTTCGATCGTGAGTTAGGGAAATCTGTAATATACGAGTGCCCGAGACGAGCGGTCACTGAAAGTGGGTTTTGCGAGTTCCATGATCGAGACTACTGGAGGGAACACGAGGAAGAAGTCAAGTCTAAGTTTGAGAAAATGATCAAAAGAGCACAAGAAAACCCAAAAAGCTACTATGCATAGGGTTTAACCTACCAAATGTTGAAGTTAGAGGAGTATTTAAGAGAACTATGTTCATAGAAACTAGACTAATCTTCAGTACTGATAATTATATTAAAGATATGGGTATTTGTGACGGCCTCAAGCACATTTCCTTTAGGGATGCCAGGTTCTTAAAACCTTCTGAAGTTTTCTTCGATCATGTCTACTTGGGTAGAGTATCCTTTATCAACTGCAATATCGAAAGAGTCAACTTTAGAAATGTTATTTGGAAGGAGGAGAGAGGTGGTAGGTATATTGTCTTCGATGAGAAGCTATTAGCAATTAAGGCTATCAAAAACTTAGAGAAGAATTAGAACAAAGAGGACTTAAAAAAGAGGTTGAAGCAATCTCAGGTATTCTCGATATTACTCTCGATAATGTACTAAGCGTTTACAGGAGGCTTAGGGAGAACTATGACTATAACTTGAAGTATATTGAAAGTGGTAAGTTCTTTGTTAGTGAAATGGAGGTAAGGAGACTGTATAGGGAGGTTGGTACTAAAGTTGTCTACAATAATTGGTTTAGAAGAAACCTTTCCATAACAAACGTCTATAAACTATTGTGTTTGTACGGTGAGAACCACATTAGGCCTATTGTGTTGATGCTCATAGTAATAGCGATTTCTACAATACTAAGACTACTTTTGCACAGTAACCTAGGCATGCCCCTTGACATTCTAGGAGTAGTTGAGGATAGTGTTAGAGCCTTCTTTCAAATGGGTGGAGTTACTGGTATAGACCTAGCTGAAAGACTCCTCTCAATACCAATACTCGGTACATTAATGTTATCACTAAGGAGGAAGTTTGAGAGGAGGTTTAGACACTAAAATCACTCCCCCATATGATACAACCATTAAAATTAAACTTTCCTGGACTAAAACCCCAAACCGCCCTAATGGGGGGACTCCTCGCCGTCGAAGGGGGATGTCGCTCTGGACGTCCGCCCTACGCCCAGAGCAGAAACGTAGACGGCAGAGGTAGGAGTGGAGAAAAAAATATAAACTCCACTCCCACCAATGAAAAGAGGAGGTGGAGGATAAAGAGTTCTAGAGTATGCTTAGACATGATAGACTATGAGGAAAAAGCGCCTGCTGAGTATGATGAGCGGAGAGTACCACTGAGTCGATATGAACTGAGCTGATCGGTATGAAGTAGAGCCATAGGAGGTATTCATGAAGTTTAAGCCTACTAGATACCTAGAACCAAAAGAGTTCGATAAATATCTAAAGACCATTAGGAAGATCGCAGATTTTGACCCCTTAGAGAAGGCGTGGGTACTCAACACCAGAAAGCTTCTTAAGAACATCGATCACGAAAGAGAGCTCATAAGACTTCTTAATGAATTATCTAAGTACGTACCCATAAGCGAGGATGAAGCGAGGAAGATAGTTAATATCTATAGAGAAGGATTTAGAACTATAGTCCTAGATGAGAATCTAACCTTCAAGGTTAGAGTAAACTTGAGTAAAAGTGTCTTCAGAAAGTTGATAAAGCTCTGTGAATACTCTAGAGGTAAGTTCAGGCTTAGGAATCCAAGGTACATTTACGAAGTGGAGGAGCTATTACATAAAGAGGGGCTCTCACTAAAGTATGATAGGGATAATCTGAGAAAAGCTATAGTAGAGGCCAGTACCTGTAGCATAACAAGGGAGGGTGGTTATATTAGGGTTAAATTCAAATGCTTTGATCAAAAAATTTGGGAAAAGCTAAGAGATGAATTAACTTTAAGTTACTATATAGAAAAGCCTGTCTTCGATGAGAATGGTAACCTAAAGGACATAGAGTATGTAGAAAGAAGGATAAGAGCATACACAGAGGATTTGAAAGACCTATGTATTGAGACTGCAGTAGGACTTCTAGACAGAGTCATTAGAGTACTGGAAAGAGAGGGATACTCTGTAGACATAAATATACTAGAACTTCCCTCTTTAGATATACCAATAGAGCAGAGGTTTAAATTATATCCCTATCAGGAGGTCGCGTATAGAAAATGGTTAAAGAGAAAGAGAGGGACTATAGCCATCTTTACGAGAGGTGGTAAGTCCTTCATAGCTATGAAGGCAATAGTTGATCTCAAGAAACCTACAGTGATCTTTGTAACGACGAGAGAGCTTGCTCAGACTTGGAGAAGTTACATAGAAAAGTACCTTGGATTAACCTCAATTCACATAGGATATCTTGGGGAGGGCATTAGGAAAATAGCTCCGATAACCATTGCCATTTATAATAGTGCTGTTAAATACATGGAACTGATTAAAGATAAGTTTGAACTCTCAATATTCGATGAATGCCACCATGTCCCAGCTAAAACCTTCAAGGAGGTAGCCTTAAGAATATCAGCTCTCTACCGTATGGGGCTCTCAGCAACGCCTAAGCGTAGGGATAGAAATGAGATTCTTCTCTACTCACTAGCAGGTGAATTATTAGTCAACATAGACTACTCACAGTTATTAGCACTAAAGGTAGTAGCACCTATTGAATCCTTCAGAACTTACTTTGTAAAGGGCTCTAAAGAGAAAATGAACATCCTACTAGACATACTCAAAAAGCATAAAGAATCTAAAACTATAGTGTACACACAACTACTTAAAACCGCTAATGAGATATACATGAGGTTAAGAAATGAGGCTATTAGAGCATCACTGATAACTGGAAGGACTGCAGGAAATAAGAGGAAGAGAGCCTTTAAAGACTTCATTAAGGGCACAATTAATGTAATAGTTACGACGACAGTACTGGATGAGGGTATAACAGTTCCCGATGCCGATGTTGCAGTGATCTACGAGGGTACGGGAGAACCCAGACAGATGATCCAGAGAATAGGTAGAGTTTTAGGCTATCTACCAGGAAAGACAGCCAAGGTATACGAGCTAGTAGATATTACAAACAGGAAGGAATTAAGAGCATACTTCAGACGTAAGTGGGTTAAAGAACTATATACTATTCCCCCTCAAGGTGTTAGAATAGATAGTTACCTTAAAGATTCATAAAAAGCCAATTTATCTATGAGTAAAGCTTAGTGTTTCCCTCTAAAAGGGATAGGTAGCATATTACTCATTTCAACTCAGTTCATATAAGATAGCCATACTACTAAAACTGGATATCTTGGATTTACATCATACTGTAGATAGGGGAAAAGATATTATCTAGCAGTGTATATCTTAGCTGTTAGCAACTCGTCTATGTATAGTAGGTGACTACTAATAAGGGAATGCTAGTGTAGGGGTGATGATCCTGAGTGTACTAGAGGAGAAGTTTGAAAGTTTAAGCCCGTCAGAATTCTTCTACCGCAACAGAGAAATCGCAGGATTCTCCAATCCAACGAGAGCACTATATCAGACTGTAAGAGAGCTGGTAGAGAATTCCTTGGATGCTACAGAACTTCACAGAATACCTCCAGATATAAAAATATTTATCTCTATAGAAGAACAACCTGACATGGTCAGTGTATTAGTTGAGGATAATGGAATAGGAATACCACATGAAGAAGTCCCCTTTGTATTCGGCAGAGTCTTCTACGGCTCGAAGTATGTCCTAAGACAATCGAGAGGAGTCTTTGGACTAGGTATAAAAATGGCAGTACTATACGCACAGATAACCACAGGCAGACCCATATGGATTCGTACTTCTACAATAAATTCTAAAATAATAGCTGAGTACAGAATTAAAATGGATATATCTAGGAATATGCCAATAATAATATCTGCTAACTTCAGAAAAAAGAGAAGAAAATGGCATGGAACTATAGTTAAACTAATAACAAAGGGAAATTGGACTTTAGCAAAGAGAAGGATAGAAGATTATATCAAGAGAACTGCTATGATAACTCCTTATGCCAACATATACTTTAAAGGTCCAGACATAGAATTGGTATTCAGAAGAAGTACTAGAAAAATGCCTAAGCCACCAAGAGTAGGAAAGCCTCATCCCTATGGAGTTGACCTCGAAATGCTAAGAAGACTTATAGAAGTGTACGACAGAAACACATCTCTACGCGATTTTATAATGAAGAGTTTTGAAGGAGTAGGTGAGGGAATAACGTATAACTTCTTAGAGTGGGCGGGGTTAAATGGCAACAAAAAGTTGAAGGACTTGAGTACAAAGGAGGTAGAGGAACTCCTAAATAAGATGAAAGAGTACAGAGGTTGGAGAAGACCGAGATCCATATCTCTTTCACCTCTTGGGGAAAATCTACTTAAGAAAGGTATAGAGAGAATACTCAATCCAGAATATGTCGTAACAGTCACTAGAAAGACCTCCTCCTATTCGGGCAATCCCTTTATAGTCGAGATAGGACTAGCATGGGGTGGCGGTATACCGGTAGTTAATAGTCCAGTACTCTACAGATTTGCTAATAAAATTCCACTACTATATGATGAGGGAGTAGATGTTGCAAGACAAGTAGTAGATAAAATAGATTGGAGTCTCTACAAGATCAAATTTCCAGCTCCCTTAGCAGTAGTAGTGCACCTATGCTCTACCAAAATACCATTTAAGGGTGTGGGAAAGGAGGCTATAGCTGATGTACCAGAGGTAGAGAAGGAGATAGAAAATGCAATAAAAGAAGCTGCAAGGGGATTAAGAAGATATTTGATTACTGTAGAGAGAAAACGTGCAATTATAACTAAGAGGATTACAATATCAAAGTACATTCCCGAGGTCGCGAGAGCTCTAGCTGAAGTAACAGGTACTCAGGAGGAGAAGATAGTAAGTAAATTAAATGCTATACTCGATAAATTGGTACGTCTCGACAAAGAGGGGGTATAGAGTATGAACCAAAGAGGTAAGACCGAAACTTACGTAGTAAAACGTCTTGAGGAAATAGGAAGGCGCATTCTAGAGGATATAATTGAGGAAAGACCGCCTAAGTTCAAGATAAAAGTCAGGAGCCTAAGTAATACCATATGGTGTCCAGAGGAAAAAATACTTAAATTAGGATCAAGGTATGCTGTCAGAGAGTTCTTTAATCTAAGGGAAACTAGAAAGTTCATGCAGACTGTACTGATGCTGAGTCTTATAGTTAGAGCTAGAAAAGAGGGAGATTATCCTACTATAAGAGACCTGTACTACATGGGTAAGCATACTATAGAGTATAAGGATCTCTATGGGAGAACTAGAAGAGAGAATACCTGGGAGAGCCAGGATGAGTCTGATTATATAATACAGGATATTGAAGTACTGACAAACATACTAAGAGAGGATATGGGCATAATGTTCGATGCTAAAGGAAGGATGGTAGGAAAGGTTATAATAAGAAGTAAGGGTAACACTATAGATCTCTCTAAGATGGGTGTCGGTGCTTTTGCTATACCACCAAATGTTGGTGATATAGAAATAGTGGACGTAGACGCAGACTACATACTTATAGTAGAGAAGGGTGCTATTTTCGAGAGGTTAAATAATGAGGAATTCTGGAGAAGACATAATTGTATACTAATGACGGGTAAGGGTCAACCGGATAGGGGTACCAGACGCATGGCTAAAAGAATCTCTGAGGAATTCGATCTACCAGTATATGTACTAACAGATAGTGATCCCTTTGGGTTCTACATCTATTCAGTATATAAATATGGGAGTATAAGTCTTAGCTATGAAAGTGAAAGACTTGCTGTTACTAGAGCTAAATTCCTAGGCGTATCCACATCAGATATATACAGGTATAAAATACCAAGGAAATTCATAATCAAAGCTACTGATAGAGATATTAGGAGAGCTAAGGAGCTACTACGCTATCCATGGTTCAAATCGAAGAGATGGAAGAAGGAGCTCTCACTGTTCATTAAAAAGCGTGAAAAAGTGGAGATAGAAGCATTTAGCGGATTTGGCTTTAAATATCTATCGAATAAATACATACCAGACAAGATAGAAAAAGGAGAATTTATAGATTAAAACAGTATTTTAATCATAGTAGTTTAAGTATAACGCTTAAGGATTACATCCTAGAGGAAAAATACACGAAAGACTTAAAAAGAGCATTAAATTTGGGTTACTAGGTGACTAGGCTGGCATACGTACCGAAGACATTACTAATAGCGAGATGCCTAAGATGTGGAGCACGAATACATAAAGGATATGATGCATATTACTGTCTTTATGATAATATTTACATATGTACTACATGTTTTAGAAAACTAAGGGGCAAATGTCCCATCTGTAGAAGAGAGCTTAAAGAGCTCTAACCTCATCATCAATAGAAATCGTCAAATATTCAACAACGGGACATATATTAATACACTTAAGACAATGAGTACACAAATCTTCCTCCACATATACCCTGTCACCATGTATTTTCACAGCGTTATTTGGACAGAAGACTGAACAGAATCCGCATAAAACACACTTCAGGTATCTCAATATAGCTTTAAGTACATTTTCAAGAAGACTCATACCTTCTTTAAGGTCTCTATAGTATTCTATTCCTATACTTAAATCTCTGTAAAGTTTCACTTTACCAATACTATTGTATATATTTATTTCATTCTCTTTCTTCTCCACTATTCCAATAGGTTTAAGATACTCGATAAGGATATTGAAGTCTGCCATTTCATTCACTCTTACACTAGCCATTATCTTAGGAATTTTACTTTTTATATGGACTTTTAGTCCTCTTCCTCTATCATCCCTCTTTAACTTTTCTAAAACTTTCTTATTGAAAAGTCTCCTAATATCTCCAGGCATAGAGAGCCATCTCCAGAGAGCATAGTCCCTCCACTCTCTTGGAAGATTTCGATTCCTAGACCATGTTCTAAGATATTCACTCCATGAACTCCACATTTGAGGATAGTTCTCTCTAACAAGTTCTAGTTCTGCTAATTCAGAGGCAGGACAGAGCCAACAACCTAGCCTATCAAATCCTTTGAGATAGAGTGGATTAACTTTAACTTTATTCATGAGTAAGTATATCCATACTTCTAATGCAGTCCAGTCTAGTATAGGTGAAGTAATCACTAGATTTGGTAACCATTTATTCCTCCAGACCCTAGGAGACCTAGCTCGAGCTAGAGACTCATACCTTCTTTGGCCAACGATACTTAGTACAGTATTATTCCCAAATTTCTCCTTTATAACCTTGGCTATTGGACCTAACTTAATAACTTTACAGCACCACCTATAATCTCTAGCAGGTGGTCCAAATGTCTTTAGAGATTTGAAGAACCTATCACCAGCAGATGCTAGAATAAGTTTAAAATCGAACTCATCGACCACCCGATGCGTATATTCTAATGTCTTAGGTAGTTCAATACCAGTATCGTTAAAGAGTATGTAGAAGTCTTCAATAGCATTTTTACATATTAAAAGAGTAGCCATACTATCTTTTCCTCCTGAAAATGATAGTATTATCCTCTTATCGGAAACGTAATCCTTAGAGAGGTTTTTTAAGAATTTAATAGATCTGGCGACATCCTCTCGGACGAACTCACTATTTGTCTTGATAACTTCATACATGGAACCTATTTTTTCTGGTCTGGGAAATTTACGAGGTCTCCAAGCCTTCAGCACTCTTATCCTTCCACCTCTTATGAGAATCCCCAGAGCATTATATTTACCATCTTTCGTACTTAAAGCAACAAATTCTCTCTTTCTTTCGGGTAGATTCTTCTCTATTATATCTCCTTTGTGGACTACGAAATTCCTACTCAACTTACTTAGACTTGTAATAACATAAAAGCCTATTCTATGTTCAAGCATTTTAGAAATACCAGCGTATAGAGGCTTAAATCTCCATTCTTTATGTAGGAGATCGTAGAACTCATGACCTACTACATGTCCATTCACTATCACCTCATGAGCTAGATCTGGATACGGTATCTTATTAAGCAGAATAACTCTAGAATCAAGAGGAAGGAACCTATCGGCATCCTTAGAATCTTTAAAATAGTCTCTAATTAACTCTCTTAAAAACCTGATATCAAGTCCTAATGCTGGTCTCACATCACAAGGAGGTGTACACTTAATCCTTATAGCCGTGTCTGTTCTCCTGAGAACGGGTACATTAAGTTCTAGATCCCAGTATACTTTAGCTGAGTAGTAAGACCAATACAATGCACATCACCTCTCATGGGGCTCGACAAGGACCCCTCTTCATCTCTCAGTGCGCGAAACTCTCCTCATAGCCCCTTGTATTCCTAGCAAGGCTACTTTAAAAGTTTCCGATATCTGAAACCGTAGAGTAGATGGCGCATCCAAATCTCATCTAGAATAGATCTTACATGATTATCCTATACAATACATCTATATTGGTATATTATCCATATGTCATCGTGGGATTCCCCATACTATGTAGGTTAAGCAAAAAAGACGTGAAAAAGGCTATAACAGATTACCTAACAGCTCTTTTACTATCTGAAGTTGCCCTTATACTATTTGTCCTGGCAAATATAGATGTTGCAAATGTAACGATCAAGTCCATCCTTATGACGACATTACTACTAATGTTACTCCTATCACCAGTCTTGGTATTAAGTCTCCTATCCCGTAAGAGAAATAGAAAATCTTTTCTTAGGAGGAAGATTGTAGTATACTGATGACCACACTGATAGCCGTACTAGGAGATTTTCATATCCCCACCAGAGCTTATGAAATACCCCCTATAATAAGTAGTTTCATTCGAGATCGCAAACCTGAGATCATCCTATGCACTGGTGACCTAGTAGAGGGATATGTGCTAGATTATCTAAAAGAGCTTGCAGATGAGGTAAAGGTGGTCGAGGGAAACATGGACAGGATAAGACTGCCTAGAAGTCATATATTAAACGTAGAAAATTTAAAAATAGGATTAATTCACGGACATCAAGTGTTCCCAAGGGGCAATGTACATAAATTAACTCAATTAGCGATTAGGATGAAAGTAGATGCACTAATATCTGGTCATACACATAACCCTTTCATAAAGTGTGTGAACAATAGAGGGTATAGAATATTATTACTTAATCCGGGATCTGCTACTGGCGTATGGAGTGGTAGTGGAGGATCTATGATTCCATCCTTTATGCTACTTAGAGTTGATCAAGATAAGATTACTGTGTCATTATATGAAAAGTACAATACTCTTAAGTTAAGCAGGGTTATGAGGTTCGAGTTTTGATTTCTTCTCTTTCAAGATATATTCTCTCAATGTAGTACCTATTCGATCCACACTTAGGGCACTCTCCCATGTTCTTGTATACGTATTCTCCTTTCTTAGCCTCTCTAAGTTCTCTATAGTTACATTCATAACACCTTAGAAGTGACATTACCTTACTAGGTTTAGGTTGCTTAACTCTATAGTATTTAATGGCATTATAAGTGGAAAAAAGTGCGAGACTTAGTAAGATCATATTGATCATAAAGTAGGGCTCTTTAATACCCTCATACAGTAGTATTACGAGCATAGTTAGAGCTAGGATCGTAGATATTATGGCTATAGTGGTGAAAAGTAGGATCCACTTTCTCCTAATCTGTTCAATTGAGGACGTATTCTCTGAGGAGTATGCAGTACTTTTGTTCCTTACCATGCTTAATATATCCTCAGAGGTTTGAGTCTAAATCTACTACATAAGTATTTCTGCACTATTGATTCTATGGATATACTCCTATAGTATTACCCACTCCTACTAATACTATATTTCCCCCTTCTTTACTCCTCTCTCTTATTATCCTTTCTACTCTCTCCACTGCTGTATCTACAGCCAGTGCAATATCCTTAGACATAATAGAGAGAGCTTCAGTTGCAGACATCTTCACTAATACTGCATAAAGTGGGATATTATTAGTAGTGGCTATTTCCTCTATATTGAACTTCTCGACTCCTAAACCTCCAATAGCTACGCCCACTCCATCTACTACCGAACCTGTTTTCTCCCCTTCTAGTTTTACAGAGGCATCAACAGTTACTATTAGATCGATCTTACCCTTTAACTCTTTAATGAGCTCACTTATGGCATCATCTAGATGACCCGTACACCCACTAGGTCCTTTGGCCTTAATTACGTATACCCTTCTAGCATCAAATGGTACTTCGACCATTATGGTATTCTCTACTATTTCTTTAGGCTTGAACTCTGTAGTGTGTTTAAATATGAATCGAGATGCTACTAAAGGTCCTACACTATCTCCAAGGGGATAACCGTTTTTAAAAGCATCTAATGACTTCTCAAGAGCTTTTATCTCCTCCGACATGAAAGGCATTAATGACTGAAGTTGTATCAAAAGCCATAGATTCTTGAACTTCCGGGCAAGCCTGTAGTAGTGCTCAAGCATTTTATATATAGAGTTAAGTACTCTAGCTGCCGATACCATATTTTTTAGGTTTTCAACTTCGTTATCCTCTAGTGATGGTACTAGTACTTTAATCTCATTACCCAGTCTCTTATCCTCAATTAAGACAAGGTGTTTAAGTTTCGTTATTATTTTAAAGGGATCTTTAGACTCAGGTTGTATGAACACGCTTTCTATAAGTTGAGATATCCTATCCTCAAGAAGTCTCAAATCTAGCTTTCGCTTATATTTCTGAGCATTTTCTCTAACACTGGAGAGTACTACACTAATAGCTCTATCTCTTGTCCTCTTAAAGAACCTGAGATATCTCTCTACGTCTTTAGTTATCCTCCAGATCTCTAGCTCTCTATTCCCATATGCTAGAAGAGTCAGAACTATTACCCATAGTAAAATATTTCCCCAAGATTCAAGAGATGTACCATTCCCCAAGACACTATACCCCTCTTTGTATACTATAAGAGGTATCATTATAGTAGTATAAAAAGGTATTTTTATTATTGTCGAGCTAATTTGATATCTAAAGTCGTAAAATAAACGGTAATCGAGAGAAATTACCTGAATAGTTCACAGATGTCTATGTTAAAAGGGTTGTAGATAGAATATTAGCTTCTCTAACCTTGAATTCACGGTGTTACCCTTGCCAGTGGTAGTGAGGTGTAGGAGGTGCAATTTCATACTCTATAAAGGAGAGGAACCTCTGGCACCTATTGATATAATGAAGAGACTTGGATCGAGATGTCCTCGATGTCTATCAAGACTTAAGGACAAACCTGTAGAGATTCGCTTAAAGAGTAGGAGTAGGAGATTTGAACCACTAAGAATTAGAGTATAACATGCTACTTATTTAATCCCTAATTCTATTAGTAAATTGGGGATACTACTTGAACTATAAAGTAAAGGATATAGGACTAGCCGAGGAGGGCAGGAGGAAGATCTATTGGGCAGAGAGGAGTATGCCTGTTCTCATGAAAATAAGGGAGAAATTTTCTAGAGAGAAACCATTAGAAGGTATTAAAATAGGAGCCTCACTTCATGTAACAAAAGAGACAGCAGTTCTCATTAGAACGCTAGTAGCAAGTGGTGCTGAGGTAACTCTAGTACCCTGTAACCCACTATCTACACAAGATGATGTAGCAGCAGCACTAGCAGAGGAAGGAGTCAGTGTATTCGCATGGAGGGGAATGAAGGAGGAAGATTATTACTGGGCTATATCTAAAGCCTTGGATAGTAACCCCAATATAACAATGGATGATGGTGGCGATATAGTCTCTACGGTACATAAGTTATACTATGGAGAGAAAGGAAAAGATGTAGAAATAGTGCGAAGGAATATAAATAGAGCTATTGATGAGCTGATCAATCATATTATAGGAGGTACAGAAGAAACCACTACTGGTGTTCTGAGATTGAGGGCATTAGAGAAAGCTGGATTACTAAAGTATCCAATTATAGCAGTGAACGAGGCTTATACTAAATATCTATTTGATAATAGATATGGGACTGGACAGAGTACTCTAGACGGTATTATGAGAGCTACCAGCATACTACTTGCTGGAAAACGTGTAGTTGTAGCAGGATATGGATGGTGTGGTAGGGGTATAGCTATGAGAGCTAAAGGTATGGGAGCACATGTTATTGTAACTGAGGTGAACCCCATTAGGGCTCTGGAAGCTGTCTACGATGGGTTTGAGGTTATGTCTATGGATAAGGCAGCTGAACTAGGAGATGTATTCATAACAGCTACTGGTGATATAAATGTAATTAGAAAGGAGCACATAATCAAGATGAAGGATGGAGCCATACTAGCTAATGCAGGGCACTTCAATGTCGAAATAAATCTCAGAGACCTGGAGGATATATCAGAGAGAAAGAGACAAATAAGAGAACATGTAACTGAGTACACATTGGCTAATGGTAAAAGAATATATCTCCTCGCAGAGGGAAGACTTATTAACCTAGTGGCTGCGGAAGGACACCCTAGTGAGGTTATGGATATGAGTTTCTCAAACCAGGCTATGGCAGTTAAATATCTTACTGAACACAGAAAAGAGCTCAAACCTAAAGTGTATAGACTCCCTATAGAAGTAGATGAAAGTATAGCTAGGATGAAACTAGATGCACTAGGTATCTCTATAGATAGGCTTACTGAAGAACAACAGAAGTATTTAAGTGAATGGAGGCTAGGAACTTAAGAGGTCATACTGTTTTAGTAACCTATGTATACTATGTAGAAAAGTTATTTGAAGAACTATTAGATAATAATGAGAGGTGTAGCACTTGACTAGAAAGTGGCTGATCTGTGCAGCATGGCCATATATAAACGCTATACCACATTTAGGTACCATGATAGGTTCAGTGCTTTCAGCTGATGTAGCCGCTAGATACTTTAGAATAAAAGGTGATAAGGTAGTATTCGTAAGCGGGTCTGATGAACATGGTACACCAATAGAGGTAGAGGCCATTAAGAAGAAGATAAAACCCGAAGAGCTCACCAATAGAAATCATGAAATTGTAAAGAATTTGTTTGATAGATGGTATATATCGTTCGATAACTATACTAGAACAGAGAGCGAAGTTCACAAAGAATTTGTAAGAAAATTTTATACAAAATTATATGAAAGAGGATATATATTTGAAAGAGAGGATGAGATACCATACTGTCCAGTAGATAAAATGTACCTTCCCGATAGATTCATAGTCGGAGAATGCCCCTACTGTGGATATAAAGATGCTAAAGGTGATCAGTGTGATAATTGTGGTAGACTATTGACACCCAAGACTCTAATGAACCCAAGGTGTGCTATATGTGGTAGTAAACCAATACTTAAGAGAACTAAACACTGGTATATAGACCTAACAAAACTCGAGGATAGGCTTCGAGAATACATAGAAAATAACGAACAACTACCAGTTAACGCTAGGAAAATGAGTATATCGATTCTCAAAGAAGGCCTCCAGGCTAGATCTCTCACTAGGGATAATAAATGGGGAATACCTGCACCCTTTCCAGGGGCAGTAAACAAGACTATCTACGTTTGGATGGAGGCTGTACTGGGGTATATATCCGCAACAATAGAGTATTTTAGGAGAACAGGTAATTCTGAGGGTTGGAAGGAATTCTGGCTCTCAAGTGATACTAGAAGTGTCTACTTCATAGGAAAGGACAACATACCCTTTCATACTCTAATATTTCCAGCATTGCTTATGGCTTCAGGAGAGAACTATGTACTCCCATGGACTGTAGCCTCTACTGAATACCTACTCTTCGAAGGACAGAAGTTCTCTAAAAGTAGGAGAATTGGTATATGGATAGATGAAGCCCTAGAGCTACTACCAGTAGACTACTGGCGCTTCACGCTAGTCTACTTCAGACCTGAGCTCAGAGACATAAACTTCAGCTGGAAAGGTATGGTAGATGTCGTGAACAGTCTGCTTAATGATACCATAGGAAACCTCATACATCGAGTACTATCTATGATCTGGAGAAATTTAGGAGGAGAGATAAAGAGACCTGAAAAGCTTAAGGAGCCCTATAAGGATATTCTCAGAGAACTTGAGGATAGAGTTAGGAGGATTGAAGAGAACATGGAAAGCTTTCGACTCAGAAATGCTCTACTAGAAGTAATAGGTATTGCCTCTTTAGGTAATAGATTCCTCAATGAGACAAAGCCTTGGGAAAAGCTCAAAAAATCACTTAGTGAAGGAGAGGAGATACTCTACGTCGCCTTTAGAATAGTCAAGGCCTTGGCAGTATTACTTTACCCCTTTATCCCAATGAGTGCAAAGAGGCTATGGGAAATGTTAGGATTCCGTAGAGAGATATCATGGAGAGAGATTACAAGGGATACCGACAATGTATATAAAATAGAGAAGCCTAAACCCTTATTCAAGAAGATAAGTACAGAGGAAGTCGAGGATCTATTACGTAAGTTAGAGTATATAAGGAGTAAAGGATTAGTTCCAAGTGCCAAAATGTGATTTTCGTTTTACTATAGAACCTCTCAGGTCTATTGGTGTAATATTAGTTATCTTCACCTTCACGAAATCCCCTATACGGGATTCCATGTATTTATCGAGAACCAAGGGTTTATAATTTAGGACAAGCCTACCTTTAATATGATCCCTAGTAGTCTTCAACACTATACCTTCTACAGTTTTACCTAGGAACATTGAGTTTCTGCTTAAGGCTACATCTAAAGCAAGCTTTGATAATATCCTTGACCTGAGCTTCTTCTCGGCTTCTGGAATAGTGTAATCCATGACATATCCTAAGGTAAATGGTCTAGGAGTATATCGTGCTACATGTACTTTGTCAGGTTCTATTTTCTTAATCACCTCTATAGTATTTTCAAATGCCGTCTTATCCTCTCCTGGAAAACCCACTATAATATCAGTAACAAGTGTTAGCATAGGATATTTACTTCTGAAAGCTTGGACAATTCCTATATATTCATCCACCGTATATCTTCTATTCATTAATTTCAGTACCTTATCATCTCCAGATTGTAGGGGTAAGTGTAGGTACTTTATCACTCGCGGATCGCTGTATAGTTCGAGAATATCGTCGAGCATGGATAGGAGTAGGGAAGGCTCCATCATGCCCAGTCTCAATAGGTACTCTCCTTTTACTTTCTTTAGTAGATCGTTCAGTAGGGCTACTAGATTATCCCCTCTCTCTCTACCATAGGCAGCTACGTCCTGTCCAGTTAGAACTACTATCTTAGCACCACGCTTCACAGCATCATCTACAGCCGATACTATAGTATCTCTTGATAGGCTAGAGAGTTTCGACTTCACTATAGGCTCTATACAGAATGTACATCTATTCATACATCCCATCTGTATTGGAACTATATACTCGATTCCATCCACTTCGGGTGAGTACTTATAGGGGCATATAGATGTCCAACCATCAGATGGCAGTATCGATATCTTATGCTTATCTGTCTTCAGGAGTTCGATCACTTCATTTATCGAGTAAGGACCTATTAGTGAGATATTGTTATCTATACTCAAGATAGAACTAGGCCTTAGAGGAGGGAGGCAACCGGTAACTATTACTCTTTTACCCTTTTGGACGAGACTTCTAATACATCTCAAGATCTTCCTCTCAACACTAGCTCTGACAGCACAGGAAAATAGTATTACAGTATCCGCACTCGATAGATCATTTACTAAATTAACACTAATACTATTGAGAGCCCTATAAGTAGCCCTAAATAGAGCCCTATTTAACCAACAACCATATACAATTATATACACTTTCATACTATACTCTATTAATACTTGACAAATCTTAATTAAGTTAGTGGCCCTCACTTAGTTTAGTGCATAATCGAAAGGGCTTTAAATAGTCGATGTACAATAGCATGAAAACAGTACTGTGATGGGAGAGGTACATGCGCAGGAAAACAAAGCTCATGGGAGTAATACTTCTGCTAATGCTACTAACGCTTATGGGTAAGGCTACAGCAGAGAAAAGAGTAACTACCGAAGTTAACATAATTATAAAAAAAGGCTACGTATTGATTAAGTATACTGTCAACACTACTGAGAGTATGGAATTAGAGTATAAGTTTAATAAATCTCAAGTTGTATACATCTATTCAGAAGAAGCTGAGTTAAAGTATAATAATGATACTGGAATTCTGATAGTTAAGACCCCTACAGGGGGATGTGACTTCTACGTAGTACTATCGAATGTGCATATACTTGGGGACAAAGTATTCAAGTTCGAACTGAACATACCCCTACTTCCAGTAGGGCTTGAAGGAACAGTGGTACTGAATGTGAGTAGCCCAGTTGGTACTATAGAGAACTACACTGCAGAACCACCATTAAATATGACAAAGCATGAACTAGGTTTAATTACAGTTATAGAAGCTGGGAAGGGTATGAGATTGACTCTTGATCTTAGTATAAAACCACATGAGAGTGGTTGGTTATATGCAGAAGTTCTCCATAGGAGGATAATACTTGAAGATTATGGAAAAGCATTTATAATAGATGAGCTAGTACTAGCAAATCAAGGTCCTAGATTTGTAGATGACCTAGAACTCTATCTACCTCCAAACTCAACAGTTCACCATGTGAGAGGAGCTATAGTAATCTATCCCAGAAATATTCAAGCATATGGTTACAGTGTTACTCGTCTTAACAACACAATAAAACTCTATGTTAAGCTCATTTCGAAGATTGGAAAAGAGGAGAAAGGGTACTTAAAATTGGAATATTCTACGCCAATAAAGAATAGAGGAGGTAAGCTAATGATATCAGCATACTATTGGCCTGGCATCTTCGTCAAAAAGACAATCCTAGAGATAAAGGTCAGGGGTACTATAGAGAAAGTACCAAAAGAGTTTAAAATATCATCCAAAGGAGGATGGCAAATAGCTAAGCTATCCAATGCAATATTAACTGTAGAAAATTTAGGGATGTATGAACTTCAACTAGCTTTTACTATTTCGAGCACTCTTAAACCAATCCTATACATCCCCATTTTAGTGATAGCGCTAGTAGCTGTAGCATTATATATACAGCGTAGACGAGTAGGTGTTAAACGCGTAGAGAAACCCTCGGCTGAAACGCTTGTCCTCACTGAAGCTATGGATAATGTATCTAGAAAGGTAATGGAAATAGTATCTACCCTAAACTCTGTTGAGGATACTATTAGAGGTGCTAAAGGGAGAAAAATACGTAGAAATATACTCCGCAAAAACCTAAGGGAGTATAGTAGTAGACTTAATAATGATCTATCAGAACTTAGAAACTATCTTAAGCAGATAACAGATCTTAAAGCTGATCTAAAGGATATTGCGGATGATATAGATGAAGGCCTCACAATAGCTAAAGATGATATGCTCAGGGCTCTTAGACTACTGATTGTACGAGGAGCTAAAGTAGCATTTAAAGATATAGAGGAGTACTCGTCTAAGGCGAGAAGGAGTATAGAACGATCTCTCGAATCTTTGGACAGATTAAAGGAGGTCTTAGGGTAAAGAGCTATACTTTTAGGAGGAACAGTTATCCAGGACATTTATAATATTAGAAGGATATTTAAGTACGCGCTATTATATTTAAAAACAGGTGATTAAGCTGGCATGGTCAAAAAAACCAACCTATAGGGTTGAAAATGTTGTAGCTTCAGTAATATTCGATAAGGGAATAGATTTGAATAGAGTTGCAGAAAAAGTACCCTACTCTGAATATAATCCCGATCAATTTCCGGGACTAGTACTGAGACTGACTAAGCCTAAGACAGCACTACTAGTGTTCAGTACTGGAAAGATGGTATGTACTGGAGCTAAGAGTGAGGAAGGTGTCTATAAAGCTATAGAGAAAGTTACTAGACTATTTGAGAAACACGGAATAAGAATAGGAGAGCCAAAGATAACCATACAGAATATAGTGGCATCTGGAAATCTTAATGCTGCAGTGGACTTAGAAAGGGCTGCCTATCTACTGGAAAACTCTATGTACGAACCTGAGCAGTTTCCAGGTCTTATATACAGAATGGAAGATCCTCATGTAGTAATTCTCATTTTCAGTTCAGGAAAAGTTGTGATTACCGGTGCTAAAAAGGAAGGTGATGTAAAGGAGGCTATAAAGAAACTCTCTCAAAAGTTAAATGATCTAAGAGTACTATACTAAGTAGAACCTCATGAATCTGATAGTAGCTCATGGAGATACTGATGGAGTAACTTCAGCATCTCTAGCTTTATCCATATATCCTGATTCACAGATATTCTTCTCACATCCAGTAGGCCTATTCTCAGATCTCAAGGAACTTGGATCGAACTTTGAAAAAATACTCATACTCGATATAGCACTAAACGAAATACATCTAAAAGATCTCTTAGAATTATTTAAAAAGTACTCTAAAAATGTTGAAATTATATATATAGATCATCATCCACCACCCCTTTCGATAAAACTAAAAGAACTTCCAATCGAGGTCTTTCATAGGGAAACAGCATGTACGGCCGAGCTCACATTTAGGTATTTTTCAGAGAAACTAGATCCCTCTATGAGCAGAGTGGCTCTCTATGGAGCTATAGGCGATTATGCTCTGAATACGGACTTTGTAAGAGAACAACTCAAGGCATGGGATATAAGAGCTCTCTTCTTCGAGGCTGGAGTTCTCTCACAGGGTCTAGAAGGGAGTAGGAGAATGTATGATTTCAAGAGAGAAGTTGTCGTACACTTAAGCAAGAATAAACTACCAAGTGAACTCTCTCCTCTCCTAGTAAGAGCTCTGATACAAAGTCTTAAGGATGAAGAAATGAGAAAGGCGCTTCCACAACTTGTAAAGACATATGGGGAAATAGCATATGTACTAAATCCTCCGGGAAGCTTAGGGAGAGCTGCATTCTATGCTTATGTCTTGACTTCTAAAAAAGTGGGCATAGCTGGAGAAGTGAGGGAAAAGAAAATAGTAATGAGCTTAAGGACTGCGGATCCACAAATAGACCTGAATAGTCTACTCAGGATGATAATGCCAGAAGTAGAGGGTAGTGGAGGTGGGCATAGAAAAGCAGCAGGAGCCAGGGTTCCCATGGATAATTTTGAGGAGTTCTTGAAAAAGCTAAATCGTTACATTACCACGAATCATTCTACTCAAGACACAGGTTCGAAGCATAATCCCAGTTCTTTAGCAAGACTATAAGCCCTACTCATCTCAGATGAAGTTGGTCTTCTAGCAATATCCTTCCACCTATCTGGATATAGAGCAACTTGGTACTCTGGTCTATACTGAGCCATGACATTTACCAATGCCTTAGGATAGTTTTTGGAAATCCATTTCAAGATAGGAGTTGTACAGCACTCCAAATGATTTGGGAGTACTAGGTGGCGTATTATAGCATCCTCATCTCTATCGGCTAGTACTTTTAAGTTTCTAGTGATGACTTCATAGTACCTATCTACTTTTGAGAGTCTGGTTGCACACTCGCCTGGACCGTACTTGAAGTCGGGAAGCCATATATCGATTACTTCCAGAAGTAGATCAAGACTTTGAGGAGTAAGGTACATATTGCTATTCCAAAGTAGTGGTACATTTATATCCATATATTTTAATGATTCTAATATCGTATGGAGTTGTTGATCTGGATTTCCTCCTACATAGTTTATATTCCTGGCTCCCCTTCTCCTGAGATGAATAGCTATTCTAGCTAATCTTTTTGGATCTACTGGCTCTCCTGCGAGTGGATGTTGACTTATATCCCAGTTCTGACAGAAAACGCACTTAAAACTGCACCCTGTAAAAAATATAGTGCCTGATGGCACTAGTGGCGGCTCTTCTCCCATATGAAGGAAGTATGAAGCCACATATGTTTTTGCATCAAGACCACAAAAGCCCTTTACTCCAGCTTCTCTATTAACACCACATCTTCTTTCACAGAAAGAACAATTCTGCAATAATCTCTTAGCTATCTCGCTTTTCAAATCTATTAGATTAGGACTTTTAATAGGAATATTTTCTATATTTAAATTATTATACTTTACATCATTAAAAAGCTCGTAGAACTCTTTAATAGCACTTGAGTGTTCCTTCCACAGCTTATTGTAGCTCATCTCTCTAAATTCTTCATTCACATAAACTCTTTTAGCTATTAGATATTTTGCTGGTTTTTTATTATCCATTACATCTTTATACCATGATAACCTTTTTCTCACTTCTTCATTTCTCCAGACTAATTCAGCATCTGGCCTAATAAGTAACCACATCTTCTCTAATACCTCTGCCATTATTTCCAATTCTTATACACAACTGAGCTTATTTGCTTTCCTGTATTTATATGATCTAGAAACTAGTACAGATGGTTTATTACGATACTTCTGAGGCTAAAAGCCCGCATGTTATGAGTGTATACTATCCTTGAGTACAAGTGCTTTGTAATAGATAACAATTAAAGATGATTTAAGAGAAGATTTAGGGGATAGAATTGATACTTGCTAAGAACGATCTCATCAAGCATATTGAAGCAGGTGAGATAGTAATAGAACCCTTTGATAAGAGTATTATTAGAGAGAACGGTGTAGATCTTAGAATAGGAGATGAAGCAGCAGTTCTCATGAACAATCCAGAGCCCTTAGATCCAGAAAACCTAGATCGAATGGATTTAACACAGTACTATAAAGTAGTGAAGGTAGATAAGGAACTCGTACTTCAACCCTATATGAAGATCTTAGTGACCACTTTGGAGTACATTAAAGTACCAACTTTTATAGCTGGTCTAGTAGAACTACGTAGCACTTTTGCAAGATTAGGTCTAAGTATTCCACCTACAATAATAGATGCTGGCTTTGAAGGACAGATAACACTAGAAGTGCATGGTGGAGCTTTTCCAGTTATCTTAAGAAAGGGTCTAAAATTTGCTCATATAGTCTTCATAAAATTGACTACAGAGACGGAACCATATAGAGGCAAGTATTTTAGACAAAAAGGGGTCACATTACCGAAATAATTCTAATGAGGCTCCCTTTTAATACTGCACATTCACTTACCACTTAGGACACTATCTATAAAATTCATTACTCTCCTCTTATACCTTAAGTAGTAGTTCTCGGGATTTGGGGGTATATTCCCTCTTCTGTATATTTTTACATGTACTCCTATGAATCTTCTAAATTCCTTAGCGAGTTCTGGATTCCTCGACTCGAGTAGCTTCTTAAGTTCCCCCCACCTAGTCGTTTCCCTACCTAGATATAGCTTAACAGCTACTATAGTCGCATTGAATAGATTTTCAAAGGCATTCCTCAAATATATATGAGCCATGTCACTCTCTCGTTCGCTTTTCCATTTCTCGAAATCTTCATCAGCCTTCTTAATGAACCCCATAATCTCAGCTGGTATAGATGGATGGTGGACCAGCTCCTCTCTTTCTAACATTATTGGAAGAATCTCCTCTCTCTCCGTGGAGATAGGCGTTTCGGGAATATACCAACCTGTTACATCCATAATATCTATGAGACTACCCCTTAGCGAGAGGACTACTACTCCTAGGATTATATAGGATATTATATAGAATATTTCTATAGGTATAAATAACCTAATTAGAGAGAATAGTCTTTGCTCATAGGGATCTGTTCGAGGGCTATCATAAATATACACGTAGGATATTAGTGCGATAGTGGATAGCAATAATATTGAAATTACTGTAAGCCTTCTCTCCTTGAGTATGTCAAGTACCGAGAAGACTATCGTAAGGAATATGGAGAGGACTAGTGATAGGGATAGTAGACCAGCGGGACTTTTTGAATAACCAGAGTATACTTCATCTATTAAAAGAGGATAGGGTAAATTCACAACTCCGACGAACTGTAGCATTATTGTCGCACCCAAGGCAAGGAGTATAGATGAGAGGATTATATTCAGAGGCCTACTAATGCTATACATTAATGTTGATATTCCTATAAGCACCATGCCTATTGGAAGTATGTAGGCTATGACAGGGTTAGTATATAGCAAAAAGTATACGGGTAGGAGTAGCCAATGAAGTCTGAGGAGAACCGAGCCTACCTTACCCAGTATCAACTTTTTGCTATACCCATATGGACAACCTTTAATGCTTTTAAACGACCAGAGGGCAAGAATGAGAGTAAAGAGTATGTAGAAAAGCGCTTGAAGACCAATAGATGGACAGAGCATAGAACATGGATAGAATTCGACTAAGGTCTCTTTAGCCCTAGTAATTTTAAACTTAACTGAGGGATATCTTATCCAACCAGTAATAACACGCCTTCCTCTCAAAGAGTGAACACCTTCTGGAAGTTCAATTTTAGCTTCAAAAATTATTCTATATAGAGCATCACGCTCTCTTAAGTAGGCTATTCCTGTTGGGAATACGTATGTTTTAATACTTCTTTCATACTTGTATATAACATTTCGACCTTCATACCTAAGTTCGATCTCCGTAAATCCTTCAATAAAGTAAGCTGTGCATGCCCCAACCCCCTCAGAAACTCTAACACCACCTATTTTAACTGTGATATGTACGGGGCGTCCATAGGATGTTTTTGCATGAATAGTGTTCCTATGAAAAGGTAAAGTTATCAGATAACTTCCAGGAGCCTCTACCTCTAGGGTTTTGAACTTATACTTACCTATATATAATTCTATGATATTTGTTCCCTTTGGTAATCTTATGATAGTAGTAGGTTCACTTACTTTGAATACATTATCATCTACTCTAATACTAAGAAGCTTTAGATACTCGGTAGGCGTATTCTCGATCTTAAATAATACTTTTTCATAGAATACTGTAGGACTTGTATAGAACAGTAGATAGCATATTTTAAAGGCTGATATTGAAAAGCTGGATATACTGATATCAAATTTTCCACTATAATTGAAATGTCCTCTTATCAGAGAGAACCATGAACTTTTCTCTTTTTTCAACTCGACTCCCTTAATAATTATATCTGCATCTTCATCTCCAGAAGTACTCATAGTCATGTTTACTGGACGATTGAGAACACGTTCACTCAATGCTATTGAAAGGGTACTATTATGTCTATAGACAGCATAGGGACCTATATAGAGTTTATAGTAACAGTTCTCTCTTCCATCGTATATTCCTAATAACAATCCCCCCTCTATAGCGCATTTTCCCCATCTTTCATTTTCTCCTCTCACCCTTATGCTCATGGTTATGGTTTCATTAGAAACTAGGCTCGAGGGTACCGAGCACCATAAAACAGAGAAATACGGCATACAATGCTCTAGGACGTTAATTTTCTTAACTCTAAAGGTTATTGTGCGACCATTTATTGATAATGATGTTATGCTCATATTTTCATTGGACATAGCTATTCCCAATATAAGGAAAGCCCTTGATGGTGTTTCTTCAAATCCCTTCAACCTAATGATCTCTTCTTTAGGAGAGTAAAAACTGAGTATATGTCTAAGCTCTCTGAACTCTATCTTCTCAGCGAGTCCTTCAATAAGTGGAAGGAGTTCTCCTCTAGTCCCACTTTCACCATTTGGGGATCTCACTGCCATAACACTTGTTATGTTGAGAAGGTTTACCAACAATAACACTATGACTATAAGGACTAGTCTATGCATGAATTATATAACTTTTCAATTAAAATATGCCTTTCGTCAGGAGTTAAGTGAAACTACTAAATTAGAGATTAGAGTTTTAATAGAACTCCTTTTTAATCAATTCAGCGAACCTATACAATCTACTCTTACCCCTATTTAAAAGCATACTACAGAGTGCTAGGATCGACTTAATATCCTCAGAGAATAATATTCTTTTTCCTTTTAATATCAGTGGAACGTTCATACATTCTGTTGACATTACCTGAATGACGTATCTCTCGTGATGTAGGGATATTAGTCCACTATTCTTAAATCCAGCCATTTTAGCAATATAAAGTATCTTAGACGCTGTATTGAGATCCTTAGCCACAATATGAATTATAGGTGCCTGTACCATCAGCCACAGGTTATCATAGTGATCCTCTAAAACTTTTTCCACCTCACTATATTCTACAGGTCTATGCCACTTAGAAATTACTCTTAGATTAAGTTTATCACCGGGGATTTCTACTGCTACTAGCTGTATTCGACCACTACAAGAGGATGTAGTGTATAGATTATCGATAAAATTTATTAATATTAATAGATTTAATATATCCACATCAACTCTGTCCTCTATTACATCCTTAAATAGCCTTATTAAGAAATGTCTCTTTCTCCTACTCCACTCACTCATCTATACACCTCCAGTAAGTGTGTTCCATCGCATGTAGGTGAATTGAAGTATTCCTTCGAAGTGAGTCCCTCTCTACATGTAGCATAGGTGACTCCTAGCCTACGGGCCTCACGTACTACTGGTCTTAACATCTTCTCTCTTAAAGAGCGTGCTAGATATATGTAACTACCAATTCTCATTCCATTAACCATGTAGAGTTGTTTCCATCTATTTGAGTATTCAGGAAATGCTGTACTGAGTCTTCTATAACTATCAGGACGAAGCTTATAAGTGGAGGTTACAATATGTTTAACTCCCTGTTCTACAAGAAGTCCTACAAGTTCGCGTAATTCATGAGGATCATCATTTAGGAACGGTATTATGGGATCAATACGCGTAATTACATTTACCCCCTTACTAACAAGCTCCTTAACAGCGTTAAGACGCTTATCTGGAGAGGGGGCATTAGGCTCTATAGTTTTAGCTAGTACTTTATCTAGAGTTGTAATAGTTATACTTACACAGATCTTTCCTCTTTGGATAATATCCACATCCCTCAGTACCATATCGGACTTGGTCATAATTAACACCTTAAACCCATACTTTTGAAGTATATCTAAGCTCCTCCTAGTTAGAGCATACCTACCTTCCTCCGGAGGGTAAGGATCGCTGCTAGAGGATAGTACTACTGGGATTCTAGGATCTGCTTTACTTAAGTCCTTCTTCAGCATCCTTATAAAGTTCCTTTTCGGTCTACTGTCTATTGAACCTATGTAATAAGTAGCATAGCAGTACAGACACTTATGACTACATCCTGTATAGGGGTGTAAGGAGTACTTCGGTGGGCAAGTACATAGAGGGCTCTTCCAAGGGTCGAAAGATCTTAATACCGAGTACTTACCTCCGATATCTCTTCACCCGTGAGAGGAATTCCTCGTCAGGAGGCTCTTTCTCGTAGAGCTGAGCCCTATAAGCCTCAAGTAGGGTTTCACTACGTCCTAGGATCTGAGAGGCTGTGACTATGTTATCCATGGCTCCTCTTAAGTATCTTAACACTTTCTCTTTCCAGTGGATATCTCTTAGGAGATGATGTTCTAATACTAGTGTTTTACATACCTTAGAGAGTAGTGCAATGGATTTAAGTCCTTCTTCTACGCTCTCCTTTGATACTTTTACACCACTTAAATAGGTTGGAGGACCTCCTAGGATAAGTACATCGGGGTGTTCAGTTAATATATATTTAAGAGCATTACGAGACATAGGGCCTTGAACATCAGGGGCAAAGAGGACACTAGCATTTTCATTTACTATAGTGGTCATTAGAACCCATCCTAATCTAGTTCCCTCTGGACCATGTGGGTATACCTTTGAAAACCTTACTAGAGTATTCCCTAAATCGATAGAGAGTCCATCTACATAGACTAGTTTACGCGCTTTTTCTTTAATTGATCTGTAGAGAGCTTTAGCTCTCAGCATCTGTCTTACATTTATATTCATCTCAAAGCTCTTAGCTAGGACTATCTTATCCTGGTATACTCTGGTAACGCTATCCTGATCCGTGGCTGTATATATGGACTTAAACGGAGGAGTATAGTGGTCTAGGTGATAGTGACTTATGGTTATTATGTCCGCTCTATCAGCGTATCTCTCTATTCTCTTCCTAGCTTCCTCTAAAGCCTTAAACTCTCTGGGATGAGGTGGTTTTCCATACCTTATAGGAGCCAGTGCTACACCAGCATCCATTAAGATTTTCACATCAGGGGTCTCTACAAACGTAGCCATTGATCTAACACCTAGACTTTCATCAGCTATCGGTATTACTTTGATCTTACCTATTGATATCAACCTTCAGCACCTCTCTTCTTCTCCGAGAGATCTAGTACGCCTGAGAATAGAGCCTCTCTTACTGCTCTATAAACTCCCTCCTTAATAGCTTCATACACTATATTCAAAAGCAGTATACCATGGGTAATATCACTATTATGACCTATTCTCCTAATCCCCTCTCTTAGAGAGTGCTCAAATAGATCTCTAATAGCCCAGTATACTGCCTCGTACAACTTGTTTTCATCTATGCTAAGTTCTAACTTTACCTGTCCTTTACGATTTGATGTCATTATCCATCTCTATAATATAGCCCATGACGTGAGTATTAGCTTATCGCTGCTTATAACAGTGCTAATCTCAAAATACTAGGGCTAATTAAAAATAATCTATAGGCTTAATATAGGCTCTTTTTAAAGTCTTTTTACCTAATTTCTCCTGAGGATACTCATAAGGTACTACTAGGATACCTTAAAACTACAGATACAGTAATTGTTTAAATAATCATTTAAAAAAATGTCCTTTAGCAAGGGAAATGGTTATATATCATTTAATTAAGGATTAAAACGAGCCAATATGACAAAGTCTAGCATTACTACTAAGTATATCGCTATTACAGTGCTACTGATTATAGTAACCGCTGCAGTAACTTGGGTATTAGCACCAGGTAAAGAGCGTGTTGTCAAAGTTCCAGTACTAAAGGGGAAACCAGTTGAAGAGCTTGCTGAGTCAGCATTAGCTTTAAGTGAAAGGCTGGGTATAGAGTTTGTCGTCCCTAGGACTCCAGAAGGTGAGGTTAACGCAACGCAACTTCTCTTATACCTCAAACCACTACTGGATAGAGCTCAAGAGGTTGTACCACCTAGGATAAAGGCTGCATTTATATACGTAGGTCCTATAGGTGACTATGGCTGGACCCATGGACACGATACTGGACGTAGAGTAGTAGATGAAAAGTTTCCGTGGCTTGAAACAGTGTATGCCGAGAGTGTCTCAGAGGCTGATTGTTATAGGTACATCGAGAGGTTCATAAAACAGGGATGTAACTTAATATTCACTACAAGCTTTGGCTTTATGGATCCTACGCTCGAAGCGGCTAAGAAATATCCTAATGTAATATTCTTCCACTGCTCGGGATACAAGAGATGGAAGAATATGGGTACGTATTTTGCAGAATTCTACCAGCTATACTACCTTAATGGTTTGATGGCAGGAGCCCTTACCAAAACTGGAAAAGTAGGATACGTAGGAGCACATCCAATACCCGAGGTAATCAGACACATTAATGCTTTTGCACTAGGTGTAAAGGAGGTTAATCCCAACGCAAAAGTGTATGTGCGCTGGATCTTCGCATGGTACGATCCCGTTAAAGCTAAGGAAGCAGCTGAGGCCCTTATAGCTGATGGTGTGGATGTGATAGCATTCACTGAGGACTCGCCAACCATAGTTGGAGTATGCGAGGAGCACTTCAAGAGAGGTAAACCTGTGTACACCTTCAGTCATTATAGTCCTATGTATGAGTATGGACCAGATGTTGTTGTCAGTGGGCAACTAGTACACTGGGAGAAAATATATGAGGATATAGTTACTAAGGTATATCTTGGTGTATATAATAGTACTAACCTTGAAAACGTAGACTACTGGTGGATGTTGAAAGAAGGAGCAGTTGAACTAGGTGCAAAACACGGTATGCCTATAAATCCAAAGTTCGAGTCCATTCTTAAGGAGAAGTACGTTGAAGATCCTATACTCGGAAGGATTTCAGTATACGATCTCGTAATGACAAGGCTTAAACAGATGAGCGAAGAAGTTCCTACATTCGACCCCTTCACTGGTCCAATCTATGATCAAGAGGGAAAGCTAAGAGTTAAGCCAGGAGAGCGATTAGGTCACGATGCTCTATGGACTATGGACTGGTTTGTAGATAATGTAGTAGGAACTATTCCTAAACCAGGTGGGTAGTGGAGGAATTAATATGAAAAGTATAATAAGAAATTTTTTACCTATTTCTCATAAAGGGAATTCTATTAAACACATTCGTAAAGGAGTAGTTATAGTCAATATGAAGGGTATTACAAAGCACTTTCCTGGCGTAATCGCTAATGATCACGTAGATTTTGAACTTAGAGCTGGAGAGGTACATGCTCTCTTGGGGGAAAATGGAGCAGGTAAAACCACATTAATGAATATACTATATGGACTTTATCGACCGGATGAAGGTGAGATCTATGTAATGAACCGTAAAGTTAAGATAAGATCGCCTAAGGATGCTATAAGACTAGGAATTGCTATGGTACCTCAACACTTTAAACTAATAGAATCTTTAACAGTGGCTGAAAACATAGTACTCTCTATGGAAAAGTATAGATTTTTCTCGCATATTCAGAATATAAAGAGGAATATAGAAAAGCTATCTGAAAGATACGGTCTTAAAGTAGATCCAGATGCCCAGGTGTGGCAGCTCTCAGCAGGAGAGAAACAAAGAGTTGAGATTTTAAAGGCACTTATTAGAAATGCAAGAATTCTAATTCTGGATGAACCCACCAGTGTTCTTACACCCCTTGAAAAACATGAGCTATTCAAGATCATTAGAAAAATGGCGGATGAAGGTTGTGGAATAGTATTCATAACGCATAAGCTCCATGAAGTTATGGAGGTGAGCGACAGAGTCACAGTTTTACGAAAAGGAAGAAGAGTGGCAACACTACAGACTAGTGAGACTAATCCCAGACAACTTGCTAGACTTATGCTAGGTAAGGAAGTGGCACTACAGCTCACAAAGCGTACTGCCAAGCCTGTAAGTAATAAGACCCCCATCTTAGAGGTACACAATCTGCATGTCTTCGATGATAGGGGAACTCTTGCTGTAAAGGGAGTATCTTTTAAGGTATATGCTGGTGAGATATTTGGCATAGCAGGAGTATCAGGAAACGGTCAGAGGGAACTTGTAGAAGCTATTATGGGGTTACGAAAAGTCGAAAAAGGAAACATTATACTCATGGGAGAGGATGTTACTAATAAAAACCCAATACACCTTATCGAAAGAGGTGTAGCGTTCATACCTGAGGATAGATTGGGCATGGGGATCTCTCAAGATCTTACTATATTAGAAAACTTAATCCTCAAGAGGTATAGATATACACCATTTTCAGGGCGTATATTTCTAAACTTAGACTATATAAACAGATGGGTGAACAAACTGATAACAGAGTATAGCATTGTTACTCCAAGTAGTCGACTTCCCGCAGGAATCTTATCAGGGGGGAATATTCAACGGCTAATACTTGCCAGAGAACTTTCTAGTAATCCTAAGCTAATAGTGGCATCAAATCCTACTAGAGGACTAGATGTCGCAGCTATAAACTTTGTGAGGTCTCTTTTTATAGAGCAAAAAAAGAAAGACGTAGCTATCCTACTGGTCTCGGAAGATCTAGAGGAATTGCTCATGTTAACCGACAGGATAGCCGTTATGTTTGAGGGTAGTTTTATGGGAATATTACCAACCTCTAAAACTAATATAGACGAAGTAGGTCTCATGATGGCTGGAATAAAGAGCAAGTGAGGTGGTAGCTTGAAGTACAATTACACTTTCAAAGCTCTAGGCTTAGATTTTAGAATCAAAGTAGAACGAAGATTGTTCAGTTCAAGGTTTACTGAGGCTGGAGTATCAGCTCTCTCTATAGTGATCTCATTAATGATTGCAGCAATAGTGTTTATGAGCCAACAAATAGATCCCCTAATAGCTTACAAAGAGATAATTCTAGGAGCTTTCGGCAGTATCGATGGTGTAACTTATACTATTGTAAAAATGATTCCACTACTGTTATGTGGACTAGGTCTAATAGTAGCCTTTAAAGCCAATGTATGGAATATAGGTGCTGAGGGACAAATACTCCTAGGAGCGGTAGTGGCCACCTGGATAGCTTTATTTCAGCTAAAAACAGCACCATGTTATGTATCCATACCAGTAATGTTCTTTCTGGGGTTTGTTGTAGGAGGACTTTGGGCACTTATACCAGCCCTCCTAAAGGTAAAGTTCAATGTTAATGAAGTACTGTCGACATTAATGATGAATCACATAGCATCAAAAATAGTCGAGTACCTAATATATGGTCCATGGAAGGGAAGAACAGCATGGGGTTTTCCACAAACTGATCTATTTCCTGAAAATGTACGTATTCCATGTATTCCGGGCACTCATATTCACTATCCCACTCTAATTATAGCCATACTCTCAACATTGATTATCGGGATCATGCTCTCAAGGACTAAAATAGGATATGAGATACGAGTCTTTGGAACTAAACCAGAAGTAGCTAGGTATGCTGGTATTAATGGAGCTAAAGTTATCTTAATCTCAATGCTGATAAGTGGTGGCCTTGCAGGTATAGCTGGCGTAGGAGAGGTGGCTGGGATACACTACAGACTTAGATATCCTTGGTCCATTTCCAGTGGATATGGGTATACGGCTATAATAGTGGCTTGGTTATCAAGACTAAACCCTATATTCGTAATTCCAGTATCTGCTCTTCTAGGAGGACTATTGGTAGGAGGTGATATCATACAGGTGACACTTGGTCTCCCCGTCAATGTAATACACATCTTTAACGGAGTAATCCTATTATGCCTTGCAAGTGGGGAAATTTTCCTTAAATATAAGTTTACAGTAGAGGTGAAACGCTATGGAACACTGGTTAGTTCCCCCACTTAGAGTAGCAATAGAAGCGGGCACTCCTCTCCTATTAGCATCTTTAGGAGAGCTGTATGCTGAACGCTCTGGAGTACTAAATCTTGGGATTGAAGGTATGATGCTCATGGGAGCTTTAACGGGCTTTATAGTAGCTTTAACTACCGGAAACCCATGGTTAGGGCTACTCTCAGCTATAGTAGTTGGAGGATTAATGGCATCAATTCATGCTTTTACCAGTATTTCTCTTCATGCTAATCAAGTGATTTCAGGTCTAGCTCTTTCAATGTTTGGAGTAGGTCTTAGTGGTCTCTTAGGCAAACGCTTCGTAGGAATCCCTCTTAAAACCACGTTTAGTGTGATCCCAGTACCATTCCTTAGTAAAATACCTATATTGGGACCTATACTATTCAAGCACAATATCATAGTTTATATCTCCTATATTGTAATATTCGTCCTATGGTTTATTCTTCATAAGACCAGGATAGGTATAATAATAAAAGCTGTGGGAGAGAACCCAGCGGCAGCAGATGCGGCTGGAATTGATGTCTATAAGGTTAGATATGCATGTACTATTTTCGGGGGAATGATGGCTGGAGCTGCTGGAGCTTACTTATCCCTGACTCATATACCAATGTGGGTTGAGAATATGACTGCAGGAAGGGGATGGATAGCAGTGGCTATAGTAGTATTTGCTACATGGGATCCCATACGTACACTACTCGGATCCTATCTCTTCGGTAGTATTGAAGCACTGCAATATTGGCTACAGCAATGGGGTATAGATCCATCCCTACTCGGAGCACTACCATATGCTGTCACAATATTAGTATTGGTAATCGTAGGATCTAGTAAACGACTTAGAAGAACTATGGCAGCTCCCGCTGCTTTAGGTAAACCCTACATACGTGAGGAAAAAGTAGTGTAAAAAAGATTTATTTGGATTAGATATTATAGTCTTCTAACCTTAATTACTTAATCGCTTGAGAAAAGAGATCATGTCAGTAAGGTATGTGGTAATAGACGGGAGAGACTCAAAAACACAGTAGCTCAATAAGGAAATAAGAGACCCAGGAAGCTCTATCCAGTTTCTCTCTTGGATAAACCGGGATATATATCCCATTTGTTTATGATGACTCTATAAGGAAATTTAAAAATAACTCACAGATAATGAGAAATAGTGGAATATGTACTTCAATCTCAAACCAGCAGTTTTGTGTGAATGTGGAGTTGTGATACGTGTTCGATACATATACGAAAGGTTAAAAACGAAGCGATTCGAACTTAAATTTGAAAAACGGTGATAATCGATATGGAAAATGTTTACAATATGACTTTGAAGAGATTAGAAGAATGCGGTGAGATATTAGGCTTACAGAAGAGTGCTATAGAATACCTGAAAAAACCTCAGAGGATCATAGAAGTGTCAATTCCTGTTGAGATGGATGATGGCTCTCTTAAGATTTTTGAAGGGTTCAGAGTACAGCATAATAATGCAAGAGGACCATACAAAGGAGGCATAAGGTTTCATCCTAATGTGGGGCTAGAGGAAGTGAAAGCATTGGCCATGTTGATGACATGGAAGTGTGCACTTCTCGATATACCCTGTGGGGGTGCAAAAGGAGGGGTAAGAGTTGATCCGAAAAAATTATCAGAGAAGGAGTTAGAGAGATTGAGTAGAGGTTATATAAGGGCTATCGCACCCTTCATAGGGCCTAACATAGACATTCCTGCTCCAGATGTTAACACAAACCCGAAGATAATGGGATGGATGTTTGACGAGTATTGTAACATAAAAGGAGAGATACTACCTTCCGTCATAACAGGAAAACCCCCGAATCTTTTCGGATCCGAGGTAAGAGAGATAGCAACATCACTCGGCGGAAAGTATGTGCTTGACGAAATCATAACACTTCTTAACATGAAACCACCACTCACGATAGCCATTCAGGGTTTTGGAAAAGTAGGAGGAGGTATTTTCAAACTCTTATTAAACGACAAAAAGTATAAAGTGGTTGCGATCAGTGACTCCAAAGGAGGAGTATTCTCGGAAGATGGAATAAACGATGAAAGAATATTTGAGCACAAGAAAAACACGGGAAGCGTGGTAGGATTTGAAAACACAGAAACAATAACTAACAAAGAGTTGTTATCGTTGGATGTGGATATTCTCATACCAGCCGCTTTAGAGAACCAGATAAGGGAAGATAATGCAGAAGAAGTCAAAGCTAAAGTGATCTTGGAGCTAGCTAACGGACCCACTACACCTAAAGCCGATGAAATCTTGAGGAATAAGGAGATAGTAGTGGTTCCAGACATTTTGGCGAATGCGGGGGGAGTTACAGTGAGCTATTTCGAATGGGTTCAGAATAGAGAAGGATTTTTCTGGGAGAAACATGAGATAGAAGAAAAACTGAAGCAGAGAATAACCAATGCACTGAGAGAAGTCTGGGAAATCTCGAAAAAGATGAAACTAGATCTCAGAACTTCAGCATACGTCCTGGCCCTCAGAAGGGTTGTCGATGCTATGAGAGCAAGAGGTTGGATATAATTTTATGATCCTTTCAGGAGCTGTTACTAGATCGATTTTTCATCATATAGTCCTGTGAGTATATTTTTCACTATTCTAACTCGTGATCTACGATCACCATTAAAATGTGCTCAAAGATTCTTCAAGCTTCCCTATTTCTCGATCTCCATACCCACCTTCTTTTCCAATCTACTGCTTTCAAATCCACAACTACAGCAGAATATTAGCTAACTTCATAAGGACAACTACGAAGGGGATAGTATAACTGATGGCTACATTAGGCTATAAGAGTATAGATCTACTCTCTAAAGATGATTTAAGACAATAACTATAGAAGTATCTACAATGATAGGGTAAAATAATCTTATTAGGTAACTAACCTTATTATAAACGAGTTTTTATCGGAAACTTAATTACCATGAAATACATATCTCTTTTGATGATGAACGTTATGCCAACCGAGTAATGAGGGAATCCTGGGGTAGCTGATCCACTTATATGACGCTTTGATCTAATTGGTGAAAAGACTTAAGGGGGTACAGAAAAATTATCATAGGTGGAAGTAGTAGAGATGATGATAGAATCCACTCCACCAATATTTCAGGCGATAATTAAGACCCTTCTACTAATACTTCCATCCTACGTGGCAAATGCAAGTCCACTATTAGCGGTGAAGATAATAAAAAGACAAACACCTATAGATGGAGGGAAGTACTTTATTGATAAAAGAAGGGTTCTTGGAAATGGAAAGACCATAGAGGGGTCAATTGCCGGCGTTACAATGGGTATACTATGTTCAGTAGGACTCCATTTTCTACAACTCCAGAGTCTAGAGGGGGGTATAGTAATGTCTATAGGGGCTATATTAGGAGACCTGTTGGGATCATTTATAAAGAGAAGAATAGGAATACCCAGGGGCAAGCCTCTACCCATAATTGATCAACTATCATTTCTACTTGTTGCAGAGGCTATGTACTGGCTTTTTCTAGGACCTATACCATTATACATATTGATAACTTCAATAATATTGACTCTTATCCTTCATCCATTAACAAATGCTATTGCATACCTAATTGGTCTTAAGCAGGTTCCATGGTAGTAGTTGTCTTAAGTATGCTCCGCAATCTATCTATTCCCAACCCGATTAAAGCGGAGTTTAATCTATAAGATGCAGCTTTAAGATGCCCCCCACCCATACCACCTATCTCACTTAGGCTCTTTCTCAAAATGCTTAGGACATCCATATGAGAGTCTGAGGGTGCCCTTGCCGTGAAGATTACCTCCTTAGGATTTACCTCATGGATAATGAATATCATCTTACCTACAATATCAGCTCTTATCGATGCCGCTCTACCCACATAACCCCTTACCTTAAATCCCCTTAGGTCCACTATTTCAGCAAGATCTGAGGAGAAGATCACATTATCTTCTACCATCTTGAGCACTCTATTCAATTCTACTCTACCGCGTTCAGCTCTCTCTAAAACCTCCTCATCGACAAGCTTATATTCGCTAATCCATAATTTAATGAGTCTTCTTTTAAATTCCTCATCCCCTATAGAAGTCATTAAAGCTAGTTCTATAGTATCGACTATTTCATGTAACTCTTCATGATCCTTGCGTATTCTATCTCCTAGCTCTCCTAGATAGCTCAATTTAGTGAAGAAATCTGGATTTGAAGTACTTTTACAGAAGATCCTCCTAAGTATAGTGGATGTACAATACTCTATAGTTATAATTAATGAGATCCCCAGCTCCAAGAGCCATGTAATCCTATTTAAAGTGGATATATGATGATCTATCCAGAGTACTTTACATCCATAGCTCACAAGTCTATTCAAGTGAAAAGATATACTATTCCACGATCCCTCGTCTACTGCTATATCCAGAATGTAAAGTTGTTCTATATTATGAAGACTAGCTAGGGCGTTCTGAAGAAGATATGGTTGAGCTGTTTTTACGATAGTAGATGTACCTCTAAGTGTATCAAGAAGTATAGCCGCCGATGCTAATCCATCTAAATCCCCATGACACACTACTGCATTCACTTCCATCCCTCAAACTTCTATAGCCTAAGTCCAGGAATATATAAGCTATGTCAGTCCATAGTGTTAAGAAGTCTTTCCTCTAAGTCTTTCAAAAACATTGAGAGGGTGCTTAGACCAACTCTACTAGTGCTTTCAGCTTCTATAACACCTCTACTCTCACTAACATTTAATCCCATTGATCTGAGCTTCGGAATAAGATCTGTAACTAAACCTGTAATGTAAATTCTTGTTTTTATGGAGATCTCAGCCTCGCCTCCAATTATTAATGCTTTAAACTCTATGAGTGCTGTCCCTTTTTTACCAATAATACATTTTCTCCCCTCTATTTCCAGGTTCCTATGGAAAATAAGCCATTCCATCTTTACTAATCTATCAATTAAATCTCTTAAACCTAATAATTTTGAAATATCTAACTTAAGTCCAAGCCTTACAGCCTTTACTACTTCTTCTTCTAAACTTTTTAACTCTTTATATTCACGTTCGTATGGATTATTTCGCCAGAAAAGTACACCCCTCCCCTCTTTACTAAAGCTCCACTCTTTAGAGCAGAGTATCTCCATTATATCATCTACATCTATTAGCTTGAGTGGCTCTATGTAGAATGAATGAATATGGAAAACCTGTTTGTTAGCATCTACAAAAGCTTTAAGTTTTAATCTATAGTCATTCAGTAGTACATCTTTTTCTATATAGATCCTATTACCACTAATAGCTACTAAGTTCCACTTCTCTCTATTTAATTTTTCCATTAGATAGTGATCGACACTAGAGGTATTCTCTATTTCGACGTTTACGCACCCCCTCATACTATGCCTTAAAATACTCTGCAGTATATAGAGTCCGGATATATTTATATATATTTAGAGTACTCCCTCTATAAGTCATTAGGGATTGAATTGAAATCCCTGAAAAGAATATTACGAGTAATAGTACTAGTATCAATATTACTTAGTATATATTCCCTCACTCCAACGTTGCCGGATAGAGAACCTACATTAGATGAATACAATATCCACGCTACTTTAATAGAAGATAACAGAACATTACTAGTACGAGAGATCATAAAGTTTAAGAACAAGTACAATACTTATCTCAACAACATATGTCTCCACGTATACTCTAATGCTCCGATATTTAGGAGTTCAGGAGCGAATTTTACTATAAGATACATAAGGGATCTCGATACAATGCAACAATTAAATTATACACTGAGTGGCATAGATGGAACACTCTTAATAGTAAAATTACTGAAGGAACTACTTCCAGGAGAGATTAAGACAATTGAGATATATTTTTCCCTAAGAATACCTCTAAGACGCGATAGGTTTGGATACTATGATGATATATATGCTCTTGGTACATGGTATCCTATACTAGCTGTATATCGTGAAGATAGGGGTGATTGGAATAGAGCACCCTACTATCCATATGGAGAGTCCTATAATTTTGATTTTGCAAACTACAATGTATACTTAAACGTTAGTAAGGACATGGTAGTAGCAGCTACAGGAGTTAAAGTAGGAGAACATGTAAGAGGAGAGAGAAAAATACTACATTTCAAAGCTGAATGTGTAAGGGAACACTGTATAGTCATGAGCTCCAAATTTAAAGTGAAGACTAAGACTATCACTATAGGGAGTAGAACTATTAAAGTAACCTCATATCACATACCAGAACATGAACGTGAAGCTAATATTGCACTCGATGCTGCTGCATATTCGCTTAAGTTGTATAGTAATCTATACGGTCCCTATCCCTATCCTGTGCTTAGAGTGTGTGAGGTACATGGCTGGTTTGGTGGAATGGAATATCCGATGTTGGTAATGATAACTAGTACACTATATAGTCCAAAGAGAAGGGATTATCTAGAACTAGTAGTAGCTCATGAAGTAGCTCATCAATGGTGGTATTGCGTAATAGCTAATGATGAAGGTGAGGAACCATGGATGGATGAGGCATTTGCTGAGTATAGCGGAGTTCTCTACTTCGAGTTCAAGTATGGAAGATCAAAGTTTAGGGAGATGTTTAAAAGAACAATTCTCAACCCTCTGTATAGATACCTAAGTAGGTATGAGGATGATGTATCTGCCAGGTCCGTGTGGTACTTCGGTGCTGATGTCTATAAGTACGTTAACATGGTATACAATAAGGGAGCATGTACACTACACATGCTTAGGTTAATATTAAAAGACGATTTATTCTTTAAATCGCTTAAAGAAGTGTATAGGAGATATAAGTTTAAGAGGATAAGGATAGTTGATTTCATAAAGACAGTCGAAGAAGCAGTCAATAGAGATCTAGACTGGTTCTTTAGGGAATGGGTGTACTCTAAGGGTATCCCTAGCTATAGTATTGCTGAAGCAGTAGCAAGAGCTGTAGATGGAACATATAGATTAACAATAGTAGTACGACAGCTTAATCCTGAAGTTAATATGACAATGTACGTTCCCATAACAGTCTACGGATGGTATGGCACTAAGTATATGACTCTAGTTAAAGTAGAAGGAAGGGAATCGAAGGCACTTATCGATCTCCCCTTTGAACCACGTTTTGTCAGAGTTGATGAAGAGGATCTAGTACTAGGTAAAGATGACAACTCCCTAATATCAGTTGAGGTTAAGTATACTGTTCTATCAGAAGAGGAAGTACAACTTCAGGTATCTGTAGTTCTCTTCCTGATAGTATTAAATGTTCTATTATTCGCTAAGTTAAGTAGACGGGGTAGGAGAAAGTAAGCATGGGTTAGAGGTGGCACTAGGAGCGCAGTGGTCAAATATCTAACAGATCTACTTGGAATTATCTCTACCAGAAAGTACACTAGATCATTCGCATATATTGGAAGAAATACCAGAGCATCTACACATAAGTTTAGTATAAATATCCATATTATAATCCTATCCACTTCAGATATTTTTATAGATTTAGGCATTAACATAGATATTAATACTATTTCTATAAAATAGGGTATAGAATTTATCACATGAAGCTGCCACTCTCTTTTTAGTAGGTAGAATGCTAACATCGATTCTACAGAAAAAGCTGAGAGTACAGCTGGGATCACGAATTTAACATTGCTCAAAAGTACTATAGCAAGTACAGAGGCTGTTATCAGTGGAAACTTGAGGAAAAGCAAGTGGTATTGTAAATGGTTATAATTAAGTAAGAAAATAACACCTGTGACTAATATTGAATGTACCAACAGTCTTATGATATTAATTCTTCTAGATACCATTTCTAGTCTAACCTACAGAAGACTATAAGGTAATAATCTTTATTACTCACACCTCCTCTGGAAGGTAGTGGATGGTAGTATTATAATAGATCAAAGTCCAGTAATAATGGGGAAAATATTAATCTTAGGTACTCACATGATCTCCTCTAACTTTTTTATTCATGTAGGATATGAAACTAGTATATTCTCTGCTATACTCTCCATATTCCTAGTATTTGCAGTATCAGTATCCCTAGCCGCATTACTGGTAGAAGAGAGGAAGGGATTAAGAATTTTATTGAGCATTTTCATAACCTTATCTATGCTTACTATTCTATACGTAGTTCATGATGGTGTAAGATCTATAATATCTATCCAAAATCTCATATCCTGGAGAAAGATATTATTCTATACAACCTTATATGTATCAGTAATATATTTTATATTGAAGGAAATACCAGAAAACTGGTCTAAAGAGAAGACTCCAGAAAGAGTACAGGTTTGGAGTGCTATAGCTATGGCATTTCATATATCTCTGAATATACTAAGAAAAAGAAGGCTCAGAACGATACTCGTGATACTAACCATGTTGTCGATATCCATAGCATTAACGTGCTTTATGTCCATAGACGTAGTACGTGGAACTATAGTATCACTAACTACGATGAAAGCCAATGTGAGATCACCGATGATAGGATTAAAGGGAAGTAGAGAGGCCTATAGAGAAGTACTTAGTGAAGATATAATCCGTAATGCTATAGTGTATGAGAGAGTATATACTCCACCACAGTCCGAACCCATATTCATTCTATACAACCCTAAAAAAGATACTTCAGTTAGCCTATTTGGCATCATAGCTATAGACCCCTCCAAAGAGTTATTAGCAACGCCAATGGATGAGACTATAGTAAAGGGTGAATTTCTAGAAGACAACGACCATAGGCATGTATTAATAGGCATCTCTCAAGCAAAAATACTGAAGGCTAATCCTGGAGATGAACTCATTCTTAAAAGCAAGTGGGGTTTTGAAATAACACATCTAATCGTTAAGGGCATATTTGAGGAAGAGAAATTAGATGGAATATACGATTCGTTAGGCAGTGTAAAACCTGAGAAGTACATACCTAGGGATACTAGTGGATTTCAAAAAACACTCTGTAGAGCCAATGAAGTGATAATAGTTGTTAAAGGAAGAGTTCCAGTATACATGATCCCACGGGGTTTTCTGTTGATATTCCGAGATGAAAATACCATGTATAAAGCAGCCGAGGCTATCTCCAGAGAACTGAGAATTCCAGTAGTAGTGGCTGTAGATGGATATGCTAAAACTATTACTGTAGGTAGGATTCTCCAGGTTAAAGGAATTTCAACATTAATAGTAGTAGTGCTAGGTGGACTAGTAATGATGATAAGTATGCTTTCATCAGTATACGAAAGAAGGAATGAGTTCAAAACCTATAGTGCTATAGGGTTAAATCCTGATGACATTAAATACCTAAGTCTAGCAGAAGCATTGATAATAGGCTTTATAGGGGGTGGTATAGGTTACATATCAGGCCTACTGATTTCCTATCTTTGTGGTGAAATCCTTAACCTCGAGGGATTTATACTGAGCTCCTCGCAACTATGGGGTGTAGGTAGTGTTATAATAACAGTATTGATATCAACTCTTTCATCACTATATCCAATCGAAAGAGCATCACTTGAAGTAGTACCCAGTATGGAGAGAAAGTGGAGACTAAAGGGAGACCTGAGAAGGGAATTTACAATACCACTACCCTTTAGAATCCCAGTGGGGAAAGAGAAGAATTTCATTACCTTTGTCAAAAATAGATTAGAGGCAATATATCCACCTTATTCTACACTATTAAGGTGTCTGGTTCTAGTGAAATCTATAGATGATAATGAATTTTTGATCAGGATTAATGCTGATCTTGTATCTGAGGGTATGAGCTCAGCAATCCTTGAATTGAGAGGTTATCGTAAGAGTACTAAGTATTTCACTACGAGTTTAAGAGTAATTCCAGTATCAGTCACGAGTTCTAAGTATGTGGAGTTCATATATTCCATAGTAGATGATATAAGAAAGATCGTACTTAAATGGCTGACCTTGTATAGCTGAGTACTGAACTATTGGGATCATTAGCATTTAATAATACCTATTAAACGTTTATAGAGGATGAGTATGTCATCACTACTGGATAAATTAACGCCTCTCTCTCAAGGACAGGAAATCTTAAAGAATGTACTAAGTAGTAGGGAGCATGAGATAATAGGGATATTTGGACCAACAGGTACTGGTAAAAGTCTATTTGCATGTGCGTATGGAGTAGGTGCTGTGATGGATGGAAAGTACAGTAGATTCGTGGTAGCCAGGCCTCTTATTAATGTTAAGACTGGTAAAGAGTACACGTCAATAGAACTGGGTGAGTTATACTATAAGATAGCTTACTCCTACTTAGAAGACCTCCTGATAAACATATTATCCACCAAGGAGCTACATAAGCTTATAGACGAAGGTAAGATCGTAATAGCCGACTCGCACTTCTTGAGAGGAAGGACATTTGATAACTCAGTAATACTACTCGATGATGCCCAATCAGTACATCCAGAAATAGCAGTAGAGGTTATAATGAGAATGGGAAGAAATTCCAAATTAATTATAGCAGGGGACCCTATAGTCCAAGTTGGACCTGGAGAGAATCCAGCGAGTATTATTAGAGAGGTCATCTCAGGAGAAGAAAAAGCTGTGATTGTAGATCTAGGCTTAAAGGATATAGTCCGACCAGGGGCAAAGAGAGGATTAAGACTAGCACTAGAAATGCGCCTATTGAAGAGGGAGTTGAATAAGATAGAGAAAAGTATACTTGAAACTATAAAGCTCAGAATACCTGACGTAGATGTGATCACAATCGTAGAATTCATAGAAGAAAAGAGAGAACAGGGAATTCAAGAAGAAAATGTACCAGATGCACTAATACTTGTCAAAGAAGGTATGCTAGGTAGATTGATAGGAAGAATGGGAGAAAGGATAATGTCTATAGAAAAGGAGACAGGTTTTAAACTGAGGGCTATAGAGTTCACTCTAGACCTGGCTAATATTATAGTAGCCATACATCCCACAGGATGGATAAGAAAACACATAAGAGATGTTGACTTTGTAGGCTCAGATATTCAAGTGACTGTTAGTAGAGAGGGTATAGGGGGTTTTATGGGTCGAGAAGGAAGGTTTGTAAAATTTGTGGATGCTATAATGAGAAAACTAATGAATGTAGGTGTTAGAGTAACACGTGGGAGAAGATAATAACTACTCACTTAACACTCCTATCTTACTTAGCTCCTTTTTAACTTTCCTAAGAACCTTATGTATCAAAGGATATTTATCTAAACCTCCTATTTTAGCAGCAACCTCCTTAGGATCTTCAAGAACTACGGTTAAGGCGAGAATTCTTCTTTCCTCTTCGTTGGATGGAATTCCATAAGCAAGGCCTAATCTAGCTATTTCTGCGGGAGATTTAGCTCTCCGAGGTAGATCTTTGTTGCTCAATTTTCGTACTACTCTGAACTCTATAATTGAAACCCATTCATTATTTTTAAGATCGGGATAGCACTTTTTAAGATTCTTTAATAACTCACTTCTACTCTTGAATCCATCCCTTATAGCGTCTAATGTGGTCAAGTCCTCTACCCTCACATACTTTACGTTTTCCACTTTTAACTCGGCTACTATTCTTTTATTACTACGTAAGTACACATTCTCGCTCGAGGGTACTATTATACCTCTTCGTATAGTAGTAATCTTCTCACCCGATAGTATTGGTTTTAAGTATTTTCCCTTGACTGTTAGATACTTTCCCAATTTTACCCTTCTAGTCTTCATAGTATCTCTATCTCTCCTACATCTTCAATCCTATCCGATAGTATATTTAATACATTTCGACTACATTTGAGAAGTTTGATATGGGATATCGATGATATCTTATTTAACAACTCTTCATTTACCTCTCGAGAAATCTCGACAGTACCACAATGAACTATTACGATACTATCTACATTTTCAAGGAGTACATTAGATATCTTGACCTCTTCTAGATACATTAAGGGATACACCTTAAAGATATCATTTAACCTACTCTTCACTTTTCTTAGTGAATATACATATAGTTCTGGAGAGATCTCGTAAGATATTTTTTCAACTGAGAGTATCTTCATCACCTCAGACATTATGATCGCTAGTATATCCAGTGATCTCGAAGAAACCAATCTATTCACTAACTCCTCTGTTTTAAGTCCTCTAAGAGTAGCCAATCTCCTCAATTTTTCGTACACTTTATCAGTAAGCTCCACAGTAAGTATCTTTCCCATGTTATCACATCAATTATTAAAGGGAATAGGAGATAATTAAGATAGTACTATTGTAGATGATATAGTGCTTAGTAAGTATTAAATAGACAGATGTATCAACTTACGGGTGGTCTCATGGAGTTTAAGGTATTCTTTAGAGAATTACACCTGAAAACAGAGAGAAGGATACAGCTTATAGACATAACGAGTGAAGTTGAGAGAGCTGTAGAGGAAAGCGGTATAGAAGATGGAATATGTATGATCTTTGCTCCCCATGCAACAGCTGCTGTAATAGCTAATGAGCATGAAAGGGGGTTGATGGAGGATATAGTTGAAAAATTAAAAGAGGATTATCCAAGAAATGGAAGATGGAAACATAATATGATAGATGATAATGCATCAGCACATCTAGCATCAGCATTTATAGGAGCATCTAGGACATTTCCAGTCAAAGGTGGAAGGATCATAAGGGGGACTTGGCAACATATAATGCTAGTAGAACTTGATGGTCCCAGATATCGCAGAAACGTAATAATAGAAGTTATGGGAATAGCTAAATAACCTTTAACTCCTACAACCCTTACCTTTTCTTAGAGTACTCTAACTTCAGAGAAATATAAAATTACATTAGTAAACCATTAATTAAGCTGATAGCTTAGAATCTCATGGAAATGCTTGAGTA
>CAZFTG010000007.1:0-3337 GCA_964522205.1 uncultured Thermoproteales archaeon | reverse complement strand
TTAGTAAACCATTAATTAAGCTGATAGCTTAGAATCTCATGGAAATGCTTGAGTATGACGAACGGATACTGTATAGACTAAAAGAACTTCTAGGGAAATCCAGGATAGCACAAATATTAAATAGAATAAAAGAGCCTCCGGCTAAGTATTATGTGAGAGTAAATACAGCACTAGCAGACCCGGAGGATATCGTAGAGTTGTTAACTGCTCGTGGTTTTGAAGTCTATAGAGATAAACTCATAGGGGAAGCCATATACTTCAGAGTAAAAGGACCTTTTGAAATACCCAGAGCTAAGCTGAAGGTCATAGCTGATAAGTTTGCAGCTGAAAGTGTAATGCTAGGTGCGGATCTATACGCTCCTGGAGTTAAAAAGTGCGACAAAGTCAAAAGAGGGGATAAAGTGAACATACTATCTCCCTCAGGAGATGTAGTAGCATACGGAGTAGTTAAAATGGATTATACTGATATCTTCAGATTTAAGAGGGGAATAGCTGTAAAGGTACTAGTATCGAGATATAGAGCTCCTAAGTTAAGGTATACGCCCGAATATGAACAAGGGCTTATTTACGACCAGAGCTATCCAGCTATACTTACAACTAGAATTTTAGATCCAGAACCAGGGGATATCATAGTAGACATGTGTTCAGCTCCCGGAGGTAAAACTACACACATAGCTCAGCTATTGAATGGGAAGGGAGTAATCTATGCTTTCGATAGAAGAGAGAAAAAGGTGAGGAGAGTAGAAGAGGAGATAAAGAGAATGAAGTTGAAGAATGTAATAGTTAGTATAGCTGATTCTAGGTACCTTCACAAGGACTTTCCATGGCTTAAGGCCGACAAGGTGATATTAGATCCACCCTGTTCGAGTATAGGAGTCAGACCTAAACTCTATGATAAAAAGACCTATGATGACGTGATTAGGTTAGCAGAGTATCAAAAACAGTTTATAAAAGTAGCCTATAAAATACTAAGAAAAAATGGACTTTTAGTGTACTCCACATGCACGATTACAATCGAAGAGAACGAGGAAATTATAAGGTATGCATTAACCTTAGGAATGGAGATAGAAGAACAACTCATCTATGTAGGAGAAAGAGGATTACGTATCTTAAGGGGTTATGATAAACTTCAGAGATTTCATCCAGACGTTATAGATACTCCAGGTTATTTTATAGCTAAGCTAAGGAAACCTTAATACCACATTCAAATGAATTAGAAGTCTTCCTTCATATCTGCTAAACGCACTCTGACACCAGATGGTAGAGTGTAATAGTGACCAAAGTCAGTATTCTTTAATACTTCAGCATAGAATACAGGCCCATCACGGCACACTCTTAGTCCACTAGGCTCAAGGGCACATGAACCACATATTCCTATACCACATTTGATAAACCTCTCTATAGAGAGCTGGCATTTGATATCTCTATCCAGGCACATATTCATTATCTTAAAAAGCATGAGCTCAGGACCACAGGCTAGAACATTATCATATTCTTCAACAATGTCTCCTATTAGCTCTACTATAGTACCTTGATAACCCTTACTACCATCCTCAGTTGCTATATACACCTCAGCACCCAAATCCTGAGCCTCTTTCACAAACAGTAGTTCATTCTCTGTCTTAGCCCCTATAGCATAGGCAACCTTCTTACCCTCACCTCTTAACTCCCTCAAAGCATATATCAATGGTGCAGCGCCGTATCCACCAGCTACTAAGAGGTATTTACCCTTTAGATCTAGATCGAACCCTTTGCCAAGTGGGCCTTTTAGCATTAGCACATCTCCTGGCCTCATACAGTGTATTTTACTAGTAGTATCTCCCACTAGAGCTATTGTTAGCCTTATTATCCCATTACTATAGTATGAAGGACTTATAGGAATCTCTTCGGTACCCGGAAGCCATACCATTACGAACTGACCTGGAGTAGGCTTAGTCAATGTAGTCTCTAGGATTATTGACTTGACCTTATAGGATTCATCTACTACTTTTACTATCTTGGACTTATGATACCTCAGCTTTTCAAGCATACTATTATTAGTTAATATTATATCAACTTAATCTTGTACCTCTACAATTAGTGTGTAATACTGATTCATAGAAGGTTAACTATCGGATTTTAATACGGTATCGCTCAACTTTTATACCATACCTCTGTAGATTTCTGTGCTGTTCTCTAACTTGTTTTTCTGATACTTTAAAACCATGGTGTAGGTGCAGTGCTTCATATATCTGTGCCCTCTGAAGTATGGCCCTCATTTCGGGAAGAGAAACTTTCTCAGTTGCTATATATAGAGTTATTGTAATTTCATCTTTACTACGATATACTGTAGCCAGAGATACTGGAGTATTGTGTACTGCCATAGCAAATAATGCCCTGAGATCTGCAAGAGATGGTGTAGTCCGTGGGAGTGGATGAGTATGGATAATAGCAATAGTAAAACCATGTTTAGGGGAATGAAGTGGAACTACTGTTCTTTCTACAAGATGTTGTGTCATTACAGGAGTAGTATATCCATCTTCAAATATCACCACAGCATATTCAGAGTCCTTAGGTAGACCACCCAATCTTCTGGCAACTTCTAGGACTTTTGCTTTAACCTTAGCACTCTTACACTCACCCACCTTAACACCTCGTAGTATAATCTTCAGGAGTACTCCACTGGGCATAATATATACCTTCCTCTTCACATAAGTATATGTGAGGATTTTAAGATAAATAAATTTACAATATATTCTTTAATAGTATCGATAAAACGAAAAGGTTTAAATATAGCACTGGACTGATAGCATCAAGACTATGGAAGCAGTAGCAGTAGAACACCTGGTGAAGGTATTTAAAGATATAAAAGCACTTAATGGAATAAGTTTTCACGTTGAAGAGGGCGAGATCTTTGGACTAATAGGACCTAATGGAGCTGGAAAGACCACGACACTCAGAATAATAGCTACAGTACTACTACCTACTAGTGGTAGAGTGGAAGTCTTTGGCCATGACGTCGTTAAGGAGGCTGAAGAAGTAAGAAGACTGATAAGCTACCTTCCAGAAGATGCTGGTGCTTATAAAAACCTTACAGGACGTGAGTATATAGAGTTCATAGCCAACCTCTATACAAGTGATAAGGGTATTGTTAAGGAGATGGTAGATTTAGCTGAGGAGATATGCGGATTAGGTGATAGATTAAGTGATAAGATTAAGACTTATAGTAAGGGTATGAAGAGGAGATTACTATTAGCCAAGACCTTCATGGTGAAACCGAGACTTGCCATAGTAGATGAACCTACAAGTGGACTAGACGTAATTCATGCAGTATATGTTAGAAGGTTAATAAAGGAAT
>CAZFTG010000006.1:0-52471 GCA_964522205.1 uncultured Thermoproteales archaeon | reverse complement strand
GTGAAGCATACGTACTCTTCCAGGCGATGCAATCAGGACACGGAGGAACATCTACTATCCATGCAGAAACATTAGAGGGAATGCTCAATAGGTTAACTTCTGCTCCCATGAATATACCTAAAATCATGATACCTACGCTAAACTTCATTGTGCAGATAGTTAGAGTAAAGCTAGGTGATGTCATAGTCAGAAGGGTAAAGAGTCTATGGGAGGTTAGAGAAGTAGATGATTTCAAAGAGCTTTCGAGGTGGAATATAGCTGATGACAACTTTACTCACGATCTCTGGAGTTCTAGAATTCTCGCAACTATAGCCAACCAACATGGCCGTAGTCTTAGAGAGGTTGTAGAGGAGATAATACGTAGAAAAGTTCTGTTAGACTATCTAGTAGAGAACAGTATTATAGAGTACGACAGAATAGCAGCATGGATAACATCCTATTACTTAGATCCGAAGGCTACAATTGAGAAGACAGGTAAGAAAGTAGTCGTACCTTCCCTCCTTCCTCTACAGACCACTACAAAACCAATTAGTCAACAAGAAGAGATTAGTGCCCATCTTACGAAAATTGAGAGTGAGAGAGAAGAGCCACCAAGGCACTCTAAGAAAAAGAATAACCTTTGGAGAATGATAGTGGATAGATTAAATCGAAGTATTAAAAATAGTAAGATAAGGGATGTAGTACTTAAGGGGATAGAGGAGATAGAGGATAAGGAGCCGGAATGAGGTGTATTTATTAATTATTACAAATACTTCCTCTAAAGTGATCGGTATATTCTCCAAGGTCACTCTTAGATGTCGTTACCGTTATCCCTAGTATCTTTGCATTATCCCAAATGATGTACTCAGTTAGATATATATTTATGAGATTTAATAATAAGAATAGCTATGTATATTTCCAGTGTGCGTGAGATTAAAGTGAGGTGTCCTATATGTGAGGACGAATGTAGTATAGTAGTCGATAGTGCTACATTAACAAGTGCTAGAGAGAGTCCCTCTGGGATTGTGGGTCTAGCAGTACCTCATGGAGACCATGTAATGATAGTCTATGTGGATTCTGAAGGAAGAGATAGAGGAGTTAGAGTTTATAAGACTATCATAGGAGAGGAAATTCCTACAAAGCTCTTAAGACTAACTCCAGAGTTCCTTAGAGAATTCTCGATATTAAAAGGATTTAGAGTTAATCTAGGTAGGAGGAACATAGTCATAGAGTGCTTTAATGAAGAGCCGATTACACTACTCCATTCTAAGTATAAGGATCTATCTCTAGAGCTACTGCCTAGTGAGCTCAATAGTTTTAAAATAGCATCGTATTGGTTGAGCAATTTTATGAGAGAGCTCGAGGAGGCTATCTATGACATAGACTTCAGGACACTAATGAAGGGACTGATGATACTAGACTCAAGCCTAAACAGTCCACCTAAAGTATACACTCGAAATATCTTCAAAGTAGTCCTATCATCTAAAAATCTATTCATAGTAGTTGATGAAGAAGCCAAAGAACTCTTTACAAAGTACCTAGACCTACTCCCATGGCTCTATAGGGGAGTTGTAACCAAAATACTTGAGTCTAATGGCACTCTATTATTAGACCTAATCAAGAACCTGGATTCGTTGAGTACAAGGAAGTTCATAGAGAGTCTACTGTCTCTTGAGAGAAGAGGAATAGTAAGGCTTGAGGCGCACTAAAATGGAGTTAGAGAATGTTATTGACCTGTTGAAATCACAACTAGAGGATATAGATCATCCTAGAGCTAAAACAGTGTTAAAACAGCTACAGGAACTCGATCTCAAAACAAATATTAACGATTCTCTAGTACTTGACTCGCTATATTATTTAGCTAAAAAAATACCCATACTAATCTCTTACAGAGAGCCTTGGAGGTCTAAGGAATTTAGACTATTCCTCGAGTGTTTTACCTTAAGTGATTACTATAAGCGAACACTGAATACTCTTATCGAGACTACTTTTAAAGGTGTCCTTAGAAAAGTTAAGATACCGCAAGATAAGATTATAATTGAGTTTTATCCAGGATCTGGTATAGGAATTGAGATTATATCTAAAGTATTTCCCAATAAATTAGCCATAATGGAATCTTGTAGAGAAGATTTGGATTTTGTAGTTGAGAGGTTAGAACATCAGGGCCTTAATGTAATGGTTTATGAGACAGAGTATAAAGACATAGGTGAAGCATTAAGTGAGTCTGTAGGTATAGTACTAATAGTCTCACCTATTACATGGTTTTATCGTCTAAGTGCACTTATAGATAAGGCCTACTCTATACTAGAAGAAGGAGGTTATATATTAGGCATGTGCCTTTTAGATAGCCCAGATAATATTCTAAAACCATTCATGTCAGCACTTGGAGAAGCTAGCATACTAACCTATGGTAATCTAGAAATGATACTCATTTCAAAGTATCTCTCAAGAACTAATATCAAGGTACTTAATGAATTTATTATATTCAGTGGAATGAAGAAGTGGTAATAGTAATTTAGCTATCCACTTCATGGATAAGTCTCTCTAGGACATCAAGACAGGAACTCTTATCGAGTGCAATTAGTGGGAGGGGAGTGCTGACTAATCCCATTATATCGGCTACTTCATTCGGGGATAAGGATGTTGGGATATCCTGCTTATTAGCTGCTATTAAGCAGGGTACACCATCAAGTAGCTTCTTTATATGGAGATAAAGTGGGATAGCCCTGTATATACTTATCCTGGAAGAGCTATCCACTAAGAATAGTACTCCATGAGTACCCTTTATCAAGGTAGGTATCATAAACCAAAATCTCTTCTGACCAGGAGTACCAAAAAGGTAGAGCTTTTTCCTCATAGAGTAAGTGACACCAAAGTCTAGTGCAACTGTAGTGGTCTTTTTAAGTTTCCTTTCAAAATATGATGAGAGACTTTTTTCAGTAGTGAGTACGCTACCGCAGAGTGTCCTAATAAAGGTAGTTTTCCCCGATGCGAAGGGGCCTGTCACTACGATTTTTACTATATGCACAAGTACTTTATTGAGTGGTTTAATATTAATTTTATCACTATATACAGACTTATGAAGATAATATGACTCATGAGATTGCATTATCCAAAACAGATTTCATAGAAAAGTATAATATTATTTGTTGCACAAATTAAACAGTATGAGATCTAGTGGCCAGGCTCAGATAGTAGGAACTATGATACTGATAGTGCTAACAATATCCCTATGGTCAATGTTGTGGCTGTGGGTAAACTCTACGATAGATATGTATGATAAATATATAGTAAACGAAAGTAAGAACATAGAGGAATCAGTCTTAGAAAAGCTAATTATAGAGAAGATACTATTTAAAGACTCTAGTACACTACGCATTTTCATTACTAATGTCGGTGGTGTAGAAGTTGAAATATGTAGTATATACCTCGGGAAAACTGAACATGACCTACACTTGGTATGGGAGGGAAGGGTTAGACTTAATGTAGATGAAGGGACGTGGATGGATATAAAATATCGTTGGCATGAGAAGACACTTTACCTTATTAGAATATGTACTGAAAGAGGGGGTGTATTTAATGAGTTTTTTAGGACGCCTTAAGGCAGGATATGGAACCTCCACTGTTATTGGAGGAGTCTTCCTCTTAATAGCCTTCATAGTGATGGCTTCGTTCATGATACTAATAGTGAGAAGATACGGAGAACTGACCACATCACTTATGCAGACACTAAGAGAAGATACACGAACAAGTGAACTATCCCTAAAGATAATATATACCTATGAAGAGAAGCCAAGTGCCTCTAAGGTAATGAAGTATGAAGTAGATATCGGTGAGTCAAAAGAAGTAGGAGCACAACCACTTGATTATAAGGAAGATGAGAGATACATAGAAATCATCCCTCAACATACTCTTAATATAACTTCATTAATAAGTAAGGAAGAAGAGCTCATAGAGAATGGAGAATTTACAAAGACACTAGATCCATGGAAGGTGGAATCAGGCAAGGGTAGCTGGAATTCATCCCCTTATGATAATGATTGGGGTGCATTGTACACGGTCTCTCTAAAAGGGTATGACAGAGCATCGATAAGACAAAGCTTTTCTATAAATGAGAAATTTGAAAAAATTATCCTTAGTTTCAAGTATAACTTGGATAGTATAGGTGTTAGTCTACAACATAAGTTATCATTAAGAATACTGGACAGACAAGGAAAAGTAGTGTATGAAGACAGTTATCCTACCACAGGAGGGAAGTGGAAGTCTGAATTGATAAATCTTACTCCTTACCTAGAACTAGGTGAGTATACTATAATTTTCGAGGTATATATGCGAGGGATAGCTAAGTTCTATACATGGTTGGATAAAGTATCGATAATAATATCCTATAAAGAGGGAGCTCCTTCTTTAAGTACCGAGACCTTACCAGTATATGAGGCAATGATGCAGTTCAGTATATCATCCGATGGTATTAACTCTAGTACTAGACTGTTCATGTACACTAATACTTCAGTAGTACTATGGGTGTATGAGTGGCTAGCTGACGATAACCTTTGGAAACGTACTTCATACCTCTCAAGAGGAAATGAGTGGTTCTGGCTAGAGTTTAGAGGGAGAGATTTTAAACTGTATATGCACTCTAGTAATCCCTTTAAGGTTATAATAGACTATGCTGATATAAGTATAGAGATGTTAAATAAGACGGGTTTCTATGTACTACTAAAGAATACTGGTTCTTCAGTATCTAGGTTAGTGAGCATATGGGTGAATGAGACTAGATACCCTGACTCGGGTACTATGGATGTGTATGTACTACCGACAGAAGAACTCCAGATTTCAATATCTTATGAACTAGATTTCGATAGAAATTATCTGATAACTGTAGTTATCGATGAAATTAAAGTTGTGAAGAAATTCGATACTAGATTTTAGTGATTATTAAAAATTCGTAATAATGTATTAGAACCGACAAATTTAATAAAGGGAACATTGTATAAATTCATGGGTTGAAATATTTGACAAAAGAGGAATCCTCAAGAAAACGTATTGTCAAAAAGTCAAAAAATGCTTATATAGTTCTCACTCCAAGGGGATGGGAAATAGTAACTAGTATTTTACGATCTAATGAGGGGACAGCATCCTACAAAATTGCAGTTTTTACACTATCTAGTAGGTCTACCAAAAAGGCCCTCTCTCAATCCAACCGCATAAAGTAGATAAATTGTACTATCTGCTGGAACCCTATATATACCCTTCTCTAGAACCTCGATTTCGTTCACGTTAAATACCTTCATACATGTATCTATAAGTTTAGATACTAGTCTTATCCCGTCCACTGTAGCCGATATAAACGTGGGCCTTCCTCTACTCTTTGGACCTTTCCTCTCTATGGATATGAGCCCATATTCTATGAGCCTCTGTGGAACCTTCATTCCCGATATTCTCTCAAGTTCACTAACTCTAAGCCTTCCTCCATTCATCTCCAGGATGAGTAGTACCTTTAGCTCCATTGGCGTGAGGACTATAGCATCTGGTTTTGTCTCTGAAGGTCTGTAAAGTACGATATATTCTCTTTCTAAATCATCTTCATTTGATGTATTCATATTTTCTTCCATCTTTCCGATAAATTCTCCTATTACAGATGCTACCTTTTCTCCTGTTGGAGTGAGGAGTGCTACTTTTCTATTACCCAGGAGCTCGTTAGATATGACCTTTACTAGACCCAAATCCTTTAAATATGCTATAGACCTCACATCTCCTATTTCCCTAGCTAGTGTAGATACGAGTAGGGGACCTCTATTCTTGAGTAGTAGGAGTGCTTTTAGATCGGATTGACTGAACCTAGGTAGCTTGGGTAGCATGTTTTACCCCTTTCCACATACTATATATCTCCCATACTGCACGTGATATATTCCTCCCCTTATCCGTTAATGCTATTACTATAGTCCTATTAACTTTATATAATCTCGCTAACTTAAGCTTTACTAATATGCTTATAGCATATTTTCCTGCTATCTCTTCAGCTACTGATACTAATGCCATCTCCTTACCATAGAGTGCTATCAGTAGCTTTATAGCATCTGAGTGTAGGAATAGTTCAGATATCTTTCTGATAATATCATCATCTATCTCGATGCTCATCAGATTTTTTTACACAATCCACTTTTTAAACTTTTGCTTTTTCCTAAGATACGAATATTCACTATTCATAGCTTTATTTTAAAAAGCTCCTTCATATTATCTATACGGGAAAAAGGGTACATATTTTTATTACCTCCTAGTAGTCTATATTGTGTACTGAATTAGGTGGGATTGTGGAAGCTGTAGTAGAAGTTCCAATAGATAAGTTGATTATAAGTCCATATAATGTAAGAGAAGATCCTGAAAGAGATGTCAATATCCTAGTAGAGAGTATTAGAGAAGTAGGTTTACTTCAACCGCTAACCGTAAGGAGGAGCAAGAAGTATCCAGGTAAGTACGAGGTCATAATAGGCGCGAGAAGGCTAACCGCTATAAAAAAGCTTAGAGAAAGAGGAGAATGGGGTGATACGGTTCCCGTGATCATAAAAGACCTTAACGACTTTGAAGCACTACTTCTCTCTTTACATGAGAATATAAAGCAGAGAACTTTAACCGAGACCGAGAAAGCTAGAGCTATGAAGAGACTGAAAGAGGAATTTAAGCTAAGCGAAGGGGAGATATCCAAGAGGACAGGGATTACGTTAAAAGACGTATCTAACCTAATCAAAATGCTTGAAGTACTCGAGGACATAGGTAAAGAAATGGTGACTAAGCCTGGAAGGTGGGGGGAAAGAAGAAGGTTGGTGCTGTTAAAGAAGCCCACTCCCCCCGAGATACCTAGAGCTAAGGCTGAGGAAATCATGAAAGTAATCCCTAGTTCTATAGTGAGAATCATCACAGATTTCGCTGACTCCTTAAGTAGGTATGAGGAGCTAAGGTCTGTAGATCTCAAGAGTATATTGGCGGAAGAACTTGGAGTACTACAACAGAGACAACTAATAGAGGCTATTAAGAGGTCACGAAGAGAGTACAAAAAAGCTCGAGAAGAAGGACGAGAAGGGCTGGAGACGTTACTCGATATCATAAAAAGAGCACGTAAGAGATCGGAGAAAAAGGTCTCATTAAACGTACTAGTAGCCTCAGATATCAGAAATAGAATTGAAGATATTAGAAAGAAGTACAATGTATCACTTAGCACAGCAGTTGAAATATGCTTAAAGATAGGGTTAAAACACAGAAGAGATATAGAAGAACAGTTAAAGGCTGTACATTCATCTTAAGTTAAATACTATTTAATATTTTGATAAAATCACTTTGAGCATTCATAGGATTACAAATAGTAAAAAATATATCAATGATAAAAGTAATAATAATATATGAAACCAATATATATCTCTGAAAGAGGAGTAGGAGGGCTGAAGAGAAGACTCCACGACATTCTAAAATGGGGGCATGAAGGATTAAGTGATCAATACCTACTAGTACTTTTTAGAACGGATGGGCTGATTATAACATCAATTCCAGAACTCCCTGAAGACGACTTAGATATAGGAAGTGTTATATACAGTTTAGTAACTGGTGTTCAGAAGCTTGCATATAATGTAGGCATAGACAATACGAATACGATTATCCTGACGGGTAATAGTACTTCTGTTGTAATTGTGATCAGAGACGAAGTAGGAGTTATGGCCATTAGTGATAGAGATGTGAATCTAGGACTAATACTATTACAACTAGAAACCATACTCGATAAGTGTCTGGAGGTGTTAACACGTGAGCGAGTCTGAACTGAAAGCCCTTATGAGAATACTGTATGATTCTCTTAGTGATCTAGATATGGAATCCCTAAGATACTTTGGACTTCTAAGTAAAAACAGTGAACTCCTCTTCTATGCTGGCGATCCTGAGTTCAATGAGATAGGTAAATGTCTGACAGAATTAGCCAATAAGTTAGTAGTAGATAAGATTATTGCGAGGTCTAAGATGGGATTCATAGCGATTCTTAAGCTATCAGATCTATACTCCTTAATAATCACGAATGATGAGGGTGAATTAGCTATTCTTCTTTCTATATTGGAGAGGAGATTAAAAGATGCCTTATCCACCGCTCGCAAAACCGAGGACCATATGAAAGCCTCTATTCATCCATACTCAACCGATTACCTTCCTTAACTTTTCTACAACCTTTTCAATTTCTATCAATAGAAGCCCTAGGTTTGCCTCCGTAGTAGTGAGGATCCCTAAATAGATATCTTTATTGCTTGTTCTCTTTACGCGTCTTATTAATACTCTTTCATCGATCCCTTCTACAAGTATGGTGGTAAACTCCCCTATACCTATATTCTTACATAGTTTCATTGAAGGAGTGAGAATAGTAGCCATTACAGCCGCTATAACCCTGTCCTCTATATTCTTGAAAAGCGGAGTAATTGATTGGATTATGAAGCCATCTTCTCGAAAGAGTATACAGCACTTAATATGCTCATGGCATCTTTCACAGATCTCCTCTAGGACATTCCTGATAATTTCTAACATTGTTTTCATTAATTTGAATATCCATACTTTTATATGTTTGTCTATGTTAATTTATAGACCCATTGTACCGATAGTACTAATTATACAGAAAAGTATTAATTTATCAATTATATAATTATATGATAGGGAGCAGGTATGAGAAAGCATATATTGAGGGATGTAATTGAAATTTCATCTAGATTAGAGCTTTATATAGAAAATTATGGTGAGAACTATGTATAAGATAACTAAAAGGAATTCTCTGAAGTTAATTAGAGATGCTCATAGATCATTAAATAGTATTAATGTGAATATAAATGGAATAGATATGGATCACACTGTTTATGTAGATGCCATTGAGGAAGAAGAACTACCTCATTACTTTCAGGATACTGAAGAGACTAAGATGATAATAAAGAAAACTGTAGATCTAATTAAGGAAGTAGATGCTGAGAAAGCCGTAGTGAGCTGGGGAGATACCACGCTCATAGTGATGAAACAGGACGATTCCTACATAACTGTCATAAGTGAGGATAGAGGTGGACTCTCAGTAGTTCTATCAATTATTGATGAAGAGTACAAGGGTATAGGAAGCCCGAAGGCTGACTCCATAAACTAGTAATTTTTCATCTTTTATACATAACATTGTATAATTTAAGTGTTAACTAGGTTTATCGTGTATACTCAATCGCAAGAGTTATATCCTAAAGACTACTGCTCCATAATGTGAAGCGAAGTGAGTAAGTTAAGACATGCTGTAATAGGTGTAGGAGGTATAGGTAGACTTCATGCACGCGCTGCAAAACAGCTAGAGGAAACAGAACTTGTAGCAGTAGCGGACATAGTAGAGGAAACCGCTAGAAGAGTGGGAGAGGAGTTTAAGGTTAATTGGTATACTGATTACAAAGAGATGTTGGAAAAGGAGGAAGTAGATAGCGTCTCTATTTGCACTCCACACTACCTCCACGATACTATGACCGTAGACTGCGCTAAATACGGAGTCCATATACTGGTGGAAAAGCCTATGGCAACAACAGTAAAACGTGCGGATGAAATGATAGCAGCTGCTAAGAAGGCAGGTGTTAAACTAGGAGTCCTCTTTCAGTGGAGAGTAAACACTAGTATGATGGCTGCTAAAAGAGCTATAGATGAGGGATCTGTAGGAGAGATCATATTTGCTCATTTAAACTTTTACTGTTATAGGAGTCAAAAGTACTATATGAGAGGATATTGGAGAGGGAAGTGGGCATATGAGGGAGGAGGAGTACTAATAAACCAAGCTATTCACGCCATAGACGTATACCAATGGTTAGTAGGATTACCTATTAAAAGACTAAGTGCATATGTGAGTACTATAGCACATAACATTGAAGTAGAGGATATTGCAGTAGCTGCTATAGATTTCACAAACGAGGCTAAGGGATCCATATTTGCCACCTCCATCTCTCCTCTTGGATGGACTGATCTACTTATACAAGGAGATAGAGGAGCTATTGCTATAGGAAATCGCTACTACATAGATGAGGAAGGGAACACACATCCATGTAATTGTACACTATATAGATTCGATAAGCCCCTCAAACAGACTATTCTCGAATCAGTAAAGTATGAAAAAGATATAGCCCCTAAGCCCACTCCAACACCACTGAGCGTGAAGAGCGAGTGGAAAGACCACATGGCAGTGATAAGAGATTTTGCTCAGGCCGTGATTGAAGATAGGGATCCTATGGTTCCAGGAGAAGAAGGAAGGAAGTCACTTGAAATAGTAAATGCGATAGTATATTCTGGATATAAAGGGGTTGAAGTACAATTCCCCCTAGACCCAGATGAGTATGAAAACTTATTTAAGAATCTGAGCAGAGGGGGTACTAGTTGAAGTTCTCAATATGTAATGAACTTTTCAAGAACATGAGTTTTGAGGAAATCTGTAGTACTGTATCTACAATAGGATATCGTGGTGTAGAAATAGCTCCATTTACTCTATGCGAAGATGTTAGAAAACTAGGGAGAAAGAGTAGAGTAGAACTAAGAGAAAACGTGGAGCAGTATGGACTTGAAATAGTAGGTCTTCACTGGCTTCTGGTAACTCCTCCAGGGCTACATATCCTAAGTACAGATGCTAAAGTTAGAGAATTTACTAAAGACTACTTAATAGAGCTAGTGAAACTTAACTACGACCTCGGAGGTAAGGTTCTAGTATTTGGATCACCTAAACAGAGGAACATACCTAAAGACATGCCTCGGGAAAAGGCCTTTGAACTAGCTGTGAATTTATTCAGGGAAGTGAGTAAGGTAGCTGAAGACTTAGGATGTATTATAGCCTTTGAGCCTCTCGCTAGGCATTTAACGAACTTCATAAATACTGTAGATGAAGGAGTAGATCTAATCGAAGCTGTCAATATGCCCTCTTTCATGTTAATATTAGACGTATATAGTATGAGTGATGAGAATAGACCCTACTCTGAGATAATAAAAAGAGGCAAAAAGTATCTGTGCCATTTCCATGCTAATGATACTAATGGACTAGGTCCTGGTATGGGAAATGCAGACTATAGTGATATAGCTAAGGCATTAAGAGAAATAGGATACAATGGATACTTATCAGTGGAGATACTGAAACCCGTAGAGAAACCCATAGATGTAGCTAAGAGAAGCTATATTTTTCTTCAAAAAATATTTAAATAAATAAAATAATAAAATTTTTCTATCAAAAATATTCATATTAAAATGATTATTCTGACTTTGATTATAGTAGAAAGATATTTTTAACGAGATCTTTATTCATAATCTATATTAATATGATGACATGCTAGACTCCTTCTTAAGACTTATATACTTTAAAGTTTAGAAATATCCGATAACAATGTCGATGGTGTACTTAGATAGTCTACGTAATAATATAAGAAGGAGGACGGAGACGGATTACATAATGCCTATCTGGCTACCCTTTGTTCCACTAATCTTAGTCCTACTCGGAGGCATGATACTCGTAGTGAGTATACTTGGAGGCATGACGCCTGTAATGGGTAGGCCTTTTCGTAGACCGGTTACGATATTATTGGCTATGCCCCTAGTAGCTTTAATGTATATAATAGGAGCTATCATCAACCTCTATGTGTTATATAAGTGGATTAAAAGGAGGAATGAGCACTTTAAAAGGCAGTTAATGGTGTACAGAGATATTATGTCATTATTAAGAGAGATATCGCGAGAGAGAGGAATAGATATATCTGCTCAAATAGCCTTAATAAACAGAGAGATAAGTGAAGCTGAAATCGAGGAAACAGAGAAGAGTGCAATACTCTGGATAATACTTGTACTCCTTATAGGCATAGTAATCCTATACGTATATCACTTCCTTACTAAAGATTTCTTCGTTCATGAGAGGAGAGAGGATAGAATTGTAACAGGAATTCAAGAGGCGCTCGGAATACTGGGCACGAGATTCACCTATAGAAGGTATTATGAGATACCCCATCGCAATACTATCCTCTACATTATACTCACTATAGTAACCCTAGGGATTTTCTCTCTCTACTGGGTATACGTGATCACTAAGGATCCAAATGAGCACTTCCTTGAGCAACGCAAATGGGAGGATGCAGTGGTGAGTGCATTAGAACAGCTGGCCCTACCTCCACCACCATAAGGTATCTTCAATTTTTCTAAATATTATTTTTTACCTCTTAGTTTGCCTATTACGAATAAGACCCTCTGTACTATAGTGATCCCGATGAGTAATAGTAGTAGGTACAGTACGATTCTTGATATTAATTGATTAAGATAATAAACTGATGCAATTATGAATATGAATAATACCCTCTCTGCTCTTTCACATATACCTATACCTTCAATACCATTCTCTTCTATTAGAGATTCATATTTAGCCCTAGTGTAGCTGATTAACATCGAACCTGAGAGTAGCAATATTGCTTCGATTGGCGTCGTTATTTTAGATATTAAAAGTCCGCATACGTAAGCCATATCTGAGACTCTATCTGATATAGAGTCCAGAAAAGCTCCTAATTTACTGGTCTCCTTCATCATTCTAGCTATAGTTCCATCTATACTATCCAATATTCCCGATATTAGTATTAAAAATGTTGAATATAAGTGGTAATCGGTTGGAAGCATAAGAATGAGTACGGGATACATTAATGCGATAATTAAGGCTAGAACTGTTATAGTATTAGCCCTTAGTCCTACTTTAATCAGAAATAGGGCTACAGGTACTGTGAATTTACTGAAATATGCTCTTAATCTACTTAGCATCTAGCTCATCCTTTAGATGTTAATAGTAGTATGGCCTTTGCTAGGTCTCCCCCCGCTTCTATTAGTGCTCTTTTTGCCTCCTCTCTGGATACTCCTGCTTGTGCTGCTACCAGTTCTACATCCTCTTCTCTAACTTCTACAACCTCCTCTTCTAAGACTCTCTCTTCTGGTGTCCCTAGAATCCAATACATTTTCTGACCAGATATCTCCACTACGCTTACCTTAGGTTCGCTAAATACGAGTTCTTTATCGTTCAGTACTATTTTTGCCTCTATCACTCCCTTTAACTCTTCCATTCTCATACCAAGTCTTTTCATTAACCTTCTATACTCCCTAGGAGATAGTCTTCTCAATATGTTCACCTATTATAGTACTATAGAAACTCTATTTTACACTTACTTCCATGAAGCCCAGTAGGCGTCTCATGTCTAGAATGTTCTCATTACCTACTAACTCTGCTACCATTACGGCTACTTTTCCTCCCAGATCGAAGACCTTAGAGGCGTAGGATATGACTACTGAATCACTAGAAGTTACTATTCCATTAAATTCCCTAAGTCCTACGTCAGCACTTCTAGAGGTCTTAGCTGTCCCTTCTAGGCTTAAATCTTTCATAGTATACCTTATGTATGCACTAAGCTCACCGCTTTTACTCACTTGACTATCTAGTACTATATTCACTTTCTTCACCTTTAAATCGAACTTTAAGTATTCGAGTAGCAGATCTACAACTTCATAGGTGAATGAGGTTATCCTAATCTTTCTGAATACAGATGTTATATCTCTAACAAAATCGTCCTCGCACAGTATCAAGAGTTCTCCTCTGAGAGCACTTTCGATTGTAGTGATCACGTTAAATCCATCTACTACCAGAGGACTCTCCCTTACCTTGTAGATGGGAGTTATCTTGAGTTTCCTATTCCTGATATCCGTATCTGAAAATATGGCTCTATATAGTATTGCTCGTTCGATCTTGGAGAGACCGTATCGATCTCCGATGAATCTTAGAGCGATATCCCTTCTAAAACCTCTATTGAGGAGGTACTTAAAATCGATAGCTGCCGTGTGTAAAATCTCTTCTCTTATAGTTTTCTTACCGTATTCTATCGTATTCATCTTTAAACGCTCTTTTTATATTATTCACTATTTTACTTATCTCAAGTTCTCTTATGAATCCTTGTACTAGATCAACTTTACCTCCACCAGATAGTCTTATGGATTTTTGTAATCTCTTAAGTAGCAGTCTAGCATCGAGACCTTCTTCTACAGCTTGATTACCTAATGCTATAATGAACTTATAGCCTTCTCTACTTGGTAGAAGTAGCGCTAGTACCCCTTTGGGAACAATCTTCAGGACACTAAAGGCTAACTTTATAGCCTGATCTAGATCCTCTATTTCCCTTAAGATTTGCACTCCAAGCTCTATATCCTCGTATTTCTCCATGGTAGATCTTATCCTATGGGCTATAGACTCTATCAACCGCTCTTTTAGTCTTTCTAAGTCCTTTCTCAATTTCTTATTTTCATCTAAAACATATTTTATTCCCATGACTACTTCCTTTACAGGTCTACCGAGTATTCGTGAACACTCTTTGAGCTTTTCCTCCATATCCTGTAAGTATTTTAATGATTTCATACCTGTTATGAACTCTAGTCTTTCCACACCGTCCTGTATTCTTTCTGTTTTCACTATCTTTACTAGTCCTATTTTCCCTGTACTACTACAGTGGACTCCACAACAGGCTTCAGCATCCCAGCCCTCTATATCTACTACTCTAATTACTCTTTCGGGGATAACTCCTCCTTGGTATAGTGTAAAGCCATACTTCTTTTCTGCTTCATTCCGCTCTAATTCGTATACATTTACGGGTCTATTATCCACTATAATCTTATTAGCTAACTCCTCTATCTCCCTAACTTCCTCTCTACTTATCCTCTTGAAATGTGTTATATCTAATCTAGCACTATCCTCACTCTTCTGAGCACCCGCCTGCCATATATGGTTTCCTAGTACTTTTCTAGCCGCTGCTAGTATTATATGGGTTGCAGTATGTGCTCTCATTATGGCCTTCCTTCTCTCTAAATCGACCTTACAGTATACTTTTTCTCCCTCAGTGAGAGAGCTTAAGTCGCCTTCACATTCGTGTACTATAATGTTTCCTATCAATTGTACATCTACTACTCTACAGGAGCCTTTCTTCCAGGTTATCACTCCTGTATCAGCGGGTGCTCCTCCTCCCTCTGGGTAGAATATTGTTCTATCGAGTACTAAGTACTTTCCATCGATGACTTTAAGTACTCTTGCGCTACTCTCTCTAAGATCGGGATGATCGTAGTAGACTCTTCTAGTAGGGTTTATATCGCTTAACATTTCTGGAGTAATCCTATACTTCATACCCTTTGTAACTGGTGTGCTCTTCTCGTGTATTAAAGCCAGTCTACCGTAGAAATCAGATGGAATCTTCACTTTTACACCTAAGCTTTCAGCTTCCTCCTTAACTATCTCCGGTGGAATTCCATGAGAATCATATAATAATATTAGATCCTCGAGTCTTAATTCTCTAATACCCTTAGTCCTATAACTTTTAACCTTCTTTTGAACTATTTTTCTACCAGTCTTTATAGTCTTTTTGAACTTCTCTTCCTCTATACTCACCATGTCCAAAACCGATTCTTCTACCTCTCTTATCTCTGGAAATGATATGGAGAGTCTCGGTATCAGTAATTCCACTATATCGTGTATGGATAAACCTAATCCAAGCACTACACAGTCTCTCATTGCTCTTCTTATTAGTAATCTTGCTAAATATCCCCCTCCAGTATTAGATGGAACTAGTCCATCAGCTAACATTAAAAGTAATGTTTTAGCATGGTCTACTAGACGATATATAGTCCATTGAGTCTTAATATTCTTTTTAAACTCTTCTTCCTCTAAGCCGTATTTTTGAGAGATTTTGTTCAGTATAACATCTATATCTTCCTTAGTTAAAGTGTCCATTAATCCCATTTTCTTAACCACTTCTGCCAATAGTCTCTCATCTACTTTTTTCAAGCCAAGTCTACTATAGAGAATATCTATGATATCACCTAGTATAGCATCATATATAGTAGACGTACCTTTGAGTAACCAATAAATTCTCTCAAGACCGTAACCAGTATCCACTATTTTATTCTCCATCTCTATTAATTTTTCATTCATCACTTTATAATGCATGAAGACTAATGTAGCTACTTCTAGACCTCTTATCAAAACCTCGAAGTCCTCTCCAGCATTTCCTCCACCACTCCACCAATCCTCTACGTACATGAGTTCTTTTTCATCTATACCCAAACCCTCTACGAAGAACTCATAACTATATCTGACAGTCTCTTCATTCCAGTACACCCTTTCTTCTCTAGTATTAAACGCATGGTGTGCCATCATTTCAAAGGAAGTGAGGTGCCTACCACTAATACCTACTTTATCTATATCAGTGAGTCTTATACACGGCTGAGAGATTACTAGTGGATTTGCCGGTGGTGGTACTATTCCCTCAGTAACCCATGGTTGAAAATCGTAGATGGATGCGCCGACTAGGTATACATCGTCTCTCCATCGAGCTACTACTGGATACCTATTAACTCGCGCATGTCCTCTTTTCTCAAAAAATCTTAGGTATAGTTCTCTTAAGTAATCCATACTGTATACATCGACTTTGGTTTTTGGTGTATTTCCTATGAAGGCGTACTCCATGCAATCTCCACATAGATCTGTCTCCTCTAAACTCCAGAAGTACCTTCCACATTTTCTACACTGAAATCTATTAAAACCTCTCTCTTTAAAGAGTTGAATTCTATAAATACTAGATATTGTACTACTTTTCAGAAAGATCACCCTATAGACCTTTAATTTGTGAGTGTAGTGTTTGTGCCTCTAGTAATCCCCTTTTAAGAGCATTCTCTATACTCTCTTTTATTGGGAATACTGTATTAAATACTAGATTATAGCTCTCCACAATACTTTTAGTTAGTATAGCTCTTATAGTCTCTCTAGTTGGGAATACAGCGTTGGTTGATAGATTTAGCGCTTGAGTATATGCATTTACTATACTTTCCTTATACTTATTTAGATCCAGTTCTAGTTCTTCTCCAGAGACCACACGTCCAGAGATGTACGCAGCTTTAATACGTAGACCTACTTCTATGGGCTTAAGTCCTATTCTCTTCAAGAGATCTGCTAGTTCTGATGATATTCTATCTCCCTTCTTGGCTACTATAGTATCTTTTGTAACCCATATGCTACCTTCTTGAATCCTTATGGGGACTCGAAGTTTGTTAAAGAGGCTTATTATGGGTCCTGGCGGAAAGCCTGTGTTTCCTTCAGGTATTATGATATCACTCTGTGCTATATCTCCTGCTCTAGCTTCTCTTCTTACTTTATTCTTATCAATAAATATCTTGAGAGAGAATGGATTTGTACGCGTAAATAGTAGTGCAACGCTTCCCTTTAGGTACTCTACAAGTTCTCCTTTACCTGTGGCTTTAAGTGCTCGTTTGGCTAACGTGTTCTTGACCACCTTAAGTACGTCTCCTCTAGCTTTTAGCAGTGCTCTTATTTCGCTCAGTACAGGTGAGGTTACATTCTCTATACTGACTACCAGTATGTAAGGGTACTTCTCTGCAGTAGACTTTATGTATTCTACTCTCCTTATCTTCCACTCTGGTACTTTTTTCCGTAGCTTTAGAGTACTCATTTTTCTCACCTAACTCTAATAGCAGGACCCATGGTAAGCTTTACGTACACCTTCTCTATGTTCATCACGCCATATTTATCCTCTACTACTGTAAGTACTCTTCGAGCATTTTCGACTACCTCTTCCACAGGTTGATTCTCTACTCCTATCCAACACATGAGTTGTGGTTGATCTCTTATTCTGATCATTATGGATTTTCTATATCTTTCTATAGTGTCCTTTACATCAACATTGGGTGGTAGTACCACTGGTATCTTCCCCCTTCTTCCCAAGAAGGGGCCTAGCACTCTACCCACTAGCGGCATGAGGTCAGGTTGTGCTAGAATGAAATCGTAGGTCTTTGCTATTTTTCTAGATTTCTTCCTATCCTCTGCTAATTCCATGAGATCCTCTTTAGATAATACAGCATCCGTTCCCACTTCCTTGGCCCTAAGTGCAAGATCTCCCGTAGCGAAGACGCATATTTTAGCGAGTTTGTCTTCAGGTACATATGGTAGGTATACAGCTGTAGTAAGTCTATTCTCTGGTCTTTTGAGATCCAATCCTCTCAACTTGACTATAAGTTCTATGCTCTGTTTAAAATTTCTCCTTTTAGACCTTCTTTTAGCCTCCTCTATTGCTTTCGCTAGTTCATTAGTTGAGACGGACAATGTTTAACACCTCTATTAGCTCTTCTCCCATTCTTCTATGAACTCCTTAAATAATTCATCGTATACTCCTTCATCTATGGCCTTCTGCACTTCTTTAGGGCTCTTTCCATCTACTGTAACACCCATACTCTGACAGGTTCCTATTACCTGCTTTACAGCTTTTTTAATATCCATAGTTCTAAGTGCTTTTTTCTTTATTATAGCTATCTTTATAGCCGCTCTCATGGGTAGGTCTCCGACTATCTCTTTAGCAGGTTGATGAGATCCTTTAGTTAGTCTAAGTTCCTTTACTATGAGAGCAGCTGTAGTAGGAGTTCCTACTTCAACTCTGAACCTCTTGGTCTCTACATCCACAAAGACCTTTACCGGAACTCTCATTCCGGCGAAGTCTTTAGTCTTTTCATTTATCTCATTGACAATAGCCATTACATTTACTCCTAGTGGACCTAGTGCGGGTCCTTTCCCTCTAATGGAGTATAGGGGGACCCGCAGTCGCTTTACCTCCTTCTACTAGGAAAGTGAAGGACTTTTCAGTACTCATATTCACACCTCTGCCCTTTAATCAATCTTGAGGTTATTAAATTTTTAACTACAAAGCGGGATTCCTTTATTCTGTTTTTACTTCTAGTGGCATTCCTCTACACATGCTTATAGCACATGCTGATATTATGTCCCTTGATAGTTTAGTATCTAATGACGCCTTAACCATATTCACCTTAAGTGCACTTTCAGCTTCATTCACAAGCTCCACTGTGATATCTACTTTGCTACAGTATTTCTTGACTATATTCATTACTTTCTTAAGAGTACTCTTAGATATACTAGAACCTATTCTTAAAATAATCTTTTTTACACTAAATTCTGATGAGCTTGTAACAAGATCTATAGATTTATCTAATAATTTTAATAATCTTTCTATATTCCTGAAAGATTTCCATAGGCATAGAGTACTATTAACTGCTATTATAAAACCCGTTCTCCTCCCTGGATCTATACCAATACTTAGTATCCTAGATGTAGATAACGCTAGTCCTAGAGCTATCACTATTCTCTCGTCTACTTTACTCTCTGGAACCATTATTAGATCTCCGTATACTCTATACTCTTCCTCTGAAGGCACTAGCTTTATCGTATGGAAGTGTTCATGAGTTTTTACTTTAACCACTATATCTATTGGAATCCCATAAACCTTGAGTATTTTTATTATCTTATATGCTAACTTTAGGTTTTTATCGACTACACATACTCTAGTATCTGTACTTGCTAAATACTCTCTTAAAGTCTTCAATTAACCACCTCTTATTACTTCGAACTCTGTCTCGTCTACCGCTAGTATGCACACATCTACATACTTTTTCAGAACCCTTACATGTCCTTTATGTACTGTAATTAGCGATTTCAAGTTACTGTAGTTTGATATTCTTTTGAGCAGTGCTACTAGTTCTACTACTATAGGTCTTATTTTCATGATGCTCTTAAGACTTCCACTAGTAGTTGTGTATATCCTAGTAAGTGGAATTAGTACTATAGTGTCAGTGTAAATTTCCGGGACTAAGTAAGCTCTACATATCTGCGTGAAGAGTGTATTTAGATCTACATACCTAACTAGCTGTATTCTATTCGCCTCTATGCCAGATAATTGTAAAAACAAATGATCTAATTCCCCATTATCCAAGTATACTATAGCCTTTAACTTTAAATTCTCTTTAAGCATATACTCGATAAGTCTTATTGACAATACGTCTGCATAGAATAACTTCTCTGAGAATATTAATATAGTCTTAGAATCTGAAATCTTACTTAAGAGTTCTTTAACATTATCTGTTATAAAGGTCGTATTTACTACTACCACCCCACTCAAATCTTTATCAGAATTAATATATAAAATAATAGGAATGATATTATTAAGAGCACTACTCCAAGGAGCGCGTAAGTAATAGCAATACGTGGATTGTAGCCTAGGGATGCCCCTCTGTATATTACTAGTAGACCTACTAAGAACAGGACGTATGAGAATGCTACTATTAATCCTTCAGTTATCGACTGACGACCTCTCATCTCAATTATTCCAAAAGCTCCTCTGATAGCTTCTTCTGGATTTAGTATCATGTATATCCCTCCACTAACTAGCAGTATTACTACTGCTATTAGGATGAGTGCGATATATTTTCTAAGCTGACCTATTACAATTCCTAGAATTCTCTGAAATGCTGTGAATTTTCTGGTGAATCTCACTCCTCGCACCTTCCTATGAGTTAGAGAGTTAATGTTTAAATATATTTACTCCTAAAAAATATGATCCAATATGCCTGTAATCATTAAATGTAGACGATGTTCCTTTGAACTCTATAAGGGCTTGGAGCCAGTACCCCCCGAGGATATAGTTAAAAAGTATGGATTTAGATGTCCACGATGTCTTTCACAACTCTCTAAAAAACCCCCGGAGCTAACTGTTCGACCAGTTACTAAGCGTAGAAAGTTTTTACTTAGACTTAGGTAATTATCCAAAGGTTTATTTTAAGCTTCCTCTTTCTAAAGGATAGTGAAAAGACTATGGTAGAACTTAGAGGCCTCAGAGTCGCTCTAAGTAAATCCGCTACTCTTACACTTAAATTCCTCAGTAAACTATCCTCTGTTAAGGTTATAACCATAATAGTAGTGGTACTAGCCACCCTTAGCTCTCTAGCTCTAAGAGTTGTCCCTGCTAAGTGGGGAGTCTACCTAAATGAGTTTGACCCATTCTATGAATACTATGTAGCCAAAAAGATACTGGAAAAAGGTCTCATATGGTGGTTTTCATATACATTCGGAGCTCCTCCGGAGCCGGATAGACTATTCTGGTATCCATATGGTAGAGAATTAAGGGCAACCTCACCACCAGGGATATCGATAATATCGGCTTACACCTACGTACTCCTAAGAACCATGGGACTGGATGTCGATTTATATATAGTACACGCCTATACGCCAGCTATATGGGCTTCTACCATAACGATCCTAGTAGCTCTAATAGCATTTAAGCTAGCTGGAGAACCTGCATGTGCTCTTTCTGCGGTACTACTATCCTCAATGCCGAGTCTCTTCACTAGGACTATGCTGGGTGGAAAACATGAAGGAGTGGCTGTTCCCTTTATGATATCATCACTTCTACTATACCTGTATGCAATAGATTCAAAACGTGCATCTTCCCTTATCATGTATTCATCTATAGCAGGCATCTGTCTAGGATGGGTTGCTATTTCCTGGGGTGGGTACATATATCCATGGAATCTACTAGCTCTGTTTGTAATAATTACTCACATACTCGATATGGCTGACAGGAGGATCTCTCTCGCCTACATCCCCACCTATGCCCTATCTACACTACTTATAGCTATAACTCCTAGGTATGGACCTAAAATAGCCCTTACCTCTCTATATGCTCTACTTCCAATGCTTGCGCTTATTATGTCTTTAATGCATCTCACCGGTGAAAAAGGGGTAAAATTGCTAAGAAGTGTTTGGAGAAAGAGATTAGGTAGATTAGCTCTCCTTTCGTTGCTGTTTATTCTCGGTATCGTACTATGGGAAACAGGAATACTCACGGGAATTAGTGGTAGAATATTAGCTATACTTAGTCCCATCTACAGGCATTTAGCACATCCCATTGTTGAGTCTGTTGCTGAACATAGACCGCCATCTTGGGATCTGTTCTACCTCGACTACTCCATATTAATACCACTATCACTTTTTGGAGTATATATCATGATTAGACGTCTAAGTAGGGAGAATCTTCTAATAGTGCTCTATTTAATCACCTCTATCTATGCTGCAGCCTCCTTTGCTAGACTTTCTCTACTAATGGGTCCCGCTATAGCCATAGTCTCATCAATAGGGTTTATTACACTAATCGAGAGATTGTTGGATGCTATAGAGGGTAAGATCTTTATTCCTAGGAAATTGAGATCTAGGTATCTTAGTCAGATAAGAGAGGCCTCCGCTATAGGTATAATTGTGAATTGTGTACTACTACTGTTAGTGATAACATCATTGTATCTACCTGTTCCCTATGTTTTCGTAAGTACGCATTCTCCAGCTCTAATATTAACCTCTAGCGTAGGTATTACTCCCACTACGGTAGAGGAGGGCTACAGATATTCTGACTGGTTATCAGCTCTGGAATGGATGAAGAACAATTTGCCTAAAAATGCTGTTATTGCCTCATGGTGGGACTATGGTTACTGGATAGCGGTTAATACTAACAGGTCTTCTATATGCGATAATGCCACGCTTAACACTACACAGATAGCTCAAGTAGCTAGAGCATTCCTATCGGATGAGAAAACCGCTGTCAAGATATTCAAATCCCTAGGTGTTACCCACGTAGTAGTCTTCGATCCAATAATGGCTGTTGTCAAAACTGCTTACTTCGGATACATATACACTCCTGAACCTCGAGGAATGGGAGACTTCGGTAAGAGTCATTGGATGGCAAAGATAGCTGGACTAAACTACAAGAAGTACCTTGCTAATGCTACACTTAGTGTAGGAGGGAGCCGAATACTTCTAACAGTACCGGCGAACACTCCTGAAGCTAGAAATGCCACACTATACAAGCTTTTACTTATAAAAACTGGAGAGAGGAGATTCTACATATTTGAGCCTCCACCCGCTTTTCTCGGGATTAAGAAGTGGGAGGGTTATAATGGACCTGTCGTAGAGATAGAGAGGCCAAAATACTTTGAATTAGTGTACTTATCTAAGCCTAATGGATGGGTCTTTGTATACAGGATTAGATATGAGCTATTAGAATCTGAGGAAAGGTAGTCTAGATTTTAATTCCTTCTAAATCTCTTATCCTACATACCTTGTACTTAAGCTTGTATTCTATACGGTAGTTTGAGAGATCCTCCTTAGGAGAGAAACGAGGAGGTTGTGGTGGTCGGGTCTTTACTTTGCAAGTTGGACAGAGATCCTTTAGTGTATACTCATTACACTTAGGGCATTTCTTTATCTTCCACCTCAAATCTCAATTCACCATTTTAATTATTTAGATAAGGTTAACTCTTCTTTAGTCTTTCAAATGCCATTTCACACTCCAGTTCTCTGGATTTTCGTGTAATATAGTCGAGGACATCTTTGAGTATTTTCTCAGCAGTCTTGTACTCGTAGGCTGTTATGTCTATTCTATAGCGTGGTGCTCCTATAGTATAGATCCTTACCTTATCCTTATACGCTGGATCGATTATACTCTTCGCTCCTGTGAGTATACTCTTTATATTCTCGACTCCATCTTTACTTAGGCTCCTGAGTATTATTACTCCACTCACTTTAACCTCTCTAATAACTACATGTTCCTTAGCTAGTTTATAGAGAACTTTAGCCCATTTCTCTGGAATTTCAGCCTCGTAGAGGGCTTCTATTCCTCTTTTTGCTGCTTCTTCAAATGCGCTGTAAATTTCTCCATAGTGGTCCTCTAGTTTCCATCCAGCTTCTCTGTATGCATCTTCAATGCTCTTTCCAAGCTTTTTTGCGGCTATCTCTAATAGCTTATCAGCATGAAGAGCACGTTTCCATTCGAACATCTTGCTCTTCTTCTCTTTTTCACTGACTTTTCTCAGGGATAGATCTACATGCCCTCTTCTAGCATCTATTCTTATGACTTTAAATACCGCTTTACCTCCTTCTCTAACAACATCTTTCGCACTTCTAAACCACGATCTCACAAGCTCACTTAGTGGACAATACGCTTCTATTCCTCTGTACTCATCTAGGGTTACAACTGCTCCATGATCATATATCTTTTTGACAGTTCCTATTACTAATTCATATAATTCTGGATATTTTCTTCTCTTTAGTACCACTGTTCTACACCTATCCTAAGACTTTCAGGATGTGAGCTTCTATTTCAGCAGTACCTCCAGTGGGTTTAGCTAGTACTCTATTACACACGTTACATCTCACGATTATCGAGGCATGATCGAATATTATCTGTTCATTACCACAATCAGGACATCTCACGTATAGGAATTTTGACTTGGGTTCTGGAATGAGTATTTTACGCTTTTTCATATTATCACCTCTTCTCCACTATGGTTAGTTTTTTGAGCCTTATACCTTTCCTATGTTGCGTATAGCCGCATTCTTTACACTTTAGTTTAATAACTTGCTTCTTTGTTATCTTCGCCGTCCTCTTCTGTTCCGGCTTTCTTTTAGAGCCATAACCCTTCTTCTTAGCTTCGTATCTCCTCTCTCCTTCAGCTAGCTTTCTCCTCTTACCTGGTTTATACAGAGAGACCTTGTGCTCAGTGTGTTTTCTACATCTGGGACAGTATGTTCTTATGATCTGAGGTACTTCCATATTCTCCTCTCCTCCAACTAGGACTAGTTGATTCTACGATGCTTATTAATCTTGCTACTAAAGGTTTTACATTTGCACCATGAGGGGATAGACTGTTACTGTATCTCTTCTACTATTTTTCTATCCTTAAGGAACCTTACATCTAAGGATGGAAGATAGGCTAGGTCTTCTTCTTTAAAGGGACCATAGCTTCTACCATTAGAGGCTATTATCTTAGGATATTTTTTAAGAAAACGAACTAATATACGTCTCTGTTCTCTCCTAGTGACTTTTCCTCCTTCTCTCTTTTCTATTTCCGTAGTCAGTTTTCTAATAACATCGAGTACTCCTCTAAGAGCATCTCTTTCGTAGTTGAGAAGCCGTTCATACATTACCTCTTCACCATTCAGTATTGCATCTAGAACCTTCTTTAAACGTATGAGGAAAGTGAACTTTAGAGCCTCTCCTAAAATTTCATACTCCTCTAGTACTCTTTTATCGCGCTCACCTCTAGTACGTAGATCTCTAAGGTACTCTATTGCTCTTTCGTAGTAGTCCTCTCTCAACTCTAGTATCTCATTCGAAGTCAACTCCTTTATATAGCTCTTAACGATCTCGCTCTTCATCTTCTATCCTCTCCGTAGTTTTGCTACACCATTATTAATCAGGTATATTGCTAAATATAGTGGTACCCTAAGCCTAGAACTCTTACCTAGTTCAATGTTCCACAGTCTCTCAGGAATATTCCCGACAATCTCCACCTCTACAGGTTCACTATCCAGTACTATAGCCTCTTCAAAGGGATTGAATGTCCACAATTCGTCTATATCTACTTGTACTACCTCTAATCCAGTTTTTCCATGAAGCGTCCCCGGTAATCTTATGAGCCTTCTGGTATCTATGGTTACTCTCTCATCGACTTCTGCGGAATATTTGCTAACTATATGCTCTATTATCTTAAATAGGGACTTCTTACCTGCTCTTAGTCTGGTAATTTCTCTTAAAAACTCCCAATCAGAGTTTTCTATGCTCTCTAGTATCTTATCCTTATTTGTGAGTATATACCTCCTAACACTAGCAGTAGCGCCTAGTCTTTTAAGATAATCTTCTGTAGAGATGAGTACTACTTCATAGAGTCCTCTCGCTATTCTCCCTCCCCAGCACTTACCGTTTAAGTCTAGTGGTTTTATACTACTATTCAGGGTTCTCTCTATTAATAGTGCTATATCCAATCCTTCTCCTCTGAGGTAACTTATTATTTCCCTTCTCCCCTCCTGTGGTATGTTGTATACTCTTTTATCATAGAGGTGTATATGAAAGCCTCTATGACCTGAGAAGAAGATCTCTATATCCTTTTGAGAGAAACCTAGATCATTAACTAGCATATTTACTACTTTTTCACACTCTTCTCGTGCTGCATCTATGCATCTAGGGCATACCCATGAAGTACTACTTATTTTATCACTACCACAGCTGGGGCATCTACTAGGTGCTATTCCTCTATCCTCTCTTCCACAGGTGCTACACTTCCAGTAGTCATGAAGTTTTCTACAATCGATCTCCAGATGATCAGCATCTATATCGAATACTAGTTCTGCGCCTATCCAGTGTTTTTCATCCATATTAGGTACCTCTGGAGAGGTATAGTAGGCTGTAGAGTAGAAGGCATGTTTTGGATATTTGTTCCTTATAAAATCTATTAAAGTTTCTCTGTTAGGAAATGAAACATGCCTTTCCATCCCCTTTCTATTAAAGTATATAAAACCGAATTCTCTGCGTGCTATCATATCGGGCTCTTTTATTCTTTCAGCATTCCTCATGTAGTACTTCTTAAATATTTTACTTATCCACTTCTCATCGCTCATTCTTCTTCACTTTCATCCTGAGGTATTGAAGAGGATGTTTTACTTTTTCACAGAGCTCATCTGGATAACATAGTCCATATATTCTCATGTTCTCGCACTTAAAGGGTAGGTACTTCTTTCTAGAACCTCTAAGCCCAGCTATATGCTCTACCTGATATCTAGCTATACTCTCATTGAAATCAGGAGCAGTTGAAAATATTGCCACCACATCGTCTACACTCTTTCCTATACTGAGAAGAAAAGATGCAAGTGCAAATCTCGCTGCATGTGAAAGATTTTCCCCTTCCCTAGCGAGTTGAAGGAGTCTTCTTATACAAGGTGGATATCTATGCTCTTTTCCCGCAATAGCAGATATTGTCATCTCAGCTCTCTTCTTAAGAGGAGTCCATTCATTCCTTACTCGAGCAACTATCTCCTCTATTATTCTCGTTGTTTGGTAGAGGTCTAATTGTCTTCTCATATTCTCTATATCGAGTAGTATTTTACGTTTTATCTCACTCTCCATGAGTCTACATAGTTCATTTTTATTTACTACAACGTAACCGTTTAGTATTATCCTATTAGCAAGCTTCCATAAACCTCTCTGTTCCGGTACATTGCTTATGAAGTGTGTGAAGTATATAGCTGGGTATATAGTATTGCTGAGTGTAAAGAGTTTTATATTCCATGAGAACGTTTTCTCGGAAATGTATATTATTTTCTCAAGAGGTTCGTGTAGGAGGTATTCAAATGCTCTTTTAGCCTCGGCTACTGCGTATACTCTATCTAGGTAAGGGTCTCTCATTACTGCTAATACCATGATAGCTACGTAGTATGCTATTATTTCATCGTCACTATTTAGATACCTAGTATCCGTTGTTATAGTCCTTTTATGAATAGCATTTAGTATTCTCTCTAGAACTCTCTCTGATATAGAACCTCCTAGTACACTCTCCAGATCTTCTAGTGTGAAACCTATTTCATCTAGTCTTTTTATGGCGTCTATTGTAAATGGGTATTTTGCTATATCATACTCATTAAACTCTATCTTACCCTTATACATATAGCTTTATTATACCTCCATTCTGGGAGCTAGGTAATAGGCTAGTTTTCCTCCTCCTGCTATTTCGAAAGTTAGTGATAGTGGTCTATCAGTTGAGAATTCTACCATTACTACATCGGATAGGGAGGTCGCCTTCTTCAGCATATCCGATAAGTAGCTTATACTATAGGTAGCTGTTGATGGTTCAGTTACATCGTACTCTATGAGCGCTCCAGAATCTCTATCAAATATAGTCTCGACTTCTCCTCTATCGCTTGAACTGTAAAGTCTTAAATAATCTTCTAGTCCCTCGAACTTAACACTATCACTTACCATTTCAGCATCTCTTACGGCGTCTCTTAGAGTATCACTTAATAACCTGGCTTTAACGTTAAACTCTGCCCTTAGTTTTGGTAGTTCCTCTCCTACTACATCTATTAGCGGTATACTAAATGATCTTATGGCCTTTCCTAGGATCTTAACTCTAAGTCTACCTCCACTCACCTCGAACTCTACTCTCTCATCAGCTCTACCCCTCTTCAATATCTTGTTCAACTCCTCTACGTCTACTCCTATTTTAGTCTCCTCTGGACATTCGAATTCCTCAAAGACTGTATACGGTAGCTCTAGATCTACCATGGCTATTCTAGATGGATCTAATGCTCTGAGTTTAAGACCGTCCTCCGAGAGAGAAAAGCATGCTTCATCTATTAATGTTGCTAAGCTCTGTACTATGTACTTCCACTCTCTAGCATCTCCAAATACGAACCTAATACTCATCTATACCACCAATTATGCTTTCCACTACGATTATTAATTTATACCGTTTCTTATACTGAACCATAGGTGATTAGCCATATTCTCTCCATGTGTATCCACATCGTACACATCTAAAGAATGCCGTTGTAGGCTCATCTGCACTTCGTGTCTGCACCTCCCAATAGTATGCTTCATTATGTCCACACTCAGGACATACAGCCTTCACCTTAACTCCTATCTTCAACTCTTCTTCAATAACTACAGTCTTCTCTGAAGGCTTATGAAGGACATGAGTCTCGTGTACATAGCCTTTAATATTACCCTTAGGTTCTATAGTGTTCCCACACCTGGGGCATACTAGTATTATCCTATTCTCCTTTCTCTTGGGCACCATCAGACTCCCGCAGTTATCGCAGAACTTCAGCATCCTCACCTAGCATAGAGGTGAGTAATAATTACTGATTAATCTTTCGCTTCAATTAGGGTTAATTACACGTCTCTCTGTAATACTATGATAAGAGATATATGTAATCCTAGGATTCTACTTAAGGAGAGTATGAAGTATTACTCATATGAGGAATTACTAGAGAGGGCACTCTCTAAGCTACCTCAAAAACCACGTGAATATAGAACAAGAGCCACTCCCCCCCAGCTACAAGTGGTAATAAGCGGTAAAAGAACATTTATACATAATTTCAGACAAATATGTAATTTGCTGAATAGAAACCCTAGACACTTAGCTAGATTCATACTTAGAGAGCTAGCGGCTCCTGGCTATATTGAAGAAAACCAGACTTTAGTAATTCAGGGAGAAATACCCATTACAACACTTGCACAACTGCTAAGGAGATACATGAAAATATATGTCATATGCCCTGTCTGTAATAGTCCGGATACTATACTAGTAAAAGAGAGACGCATGTTCTTCATAGTCTGTCAAGCATGTGGTGCTAAATCCTCGGCCCCTCCGATAATATAATTAAAGGTTCTTATACATGTAAAAACTTCCTGGAAGAACTTCATAATCGAACTTCCTATAGTATTCCCTAACACCTACACCAGAGATCACGAGCATTCTATTGCAGTCGAATTCTTCTATGGCTATTCTCTCAGCTTCCATTAGTAGTCTTCTACCATAACCCCTGTGTTGCCACCATAAGCTGTACTCGCCTATGGGTACCTGGGGTCCGTAAACGTGTAGCTCTCTAATGATAGCAGTTCTTCTATTAACTTCCCATCTGTGAGCGTATTCAGAGGGTATTCTAAGTCTAAGAAAGGCTATGAGTACATCTAGTTGTGGATCCTCTATGGAAAGAAATACCTCTGTTCCATTACTAGCCTCATAGTAGTACTTGTTCATTTTCAAGTTCATTTTTGGAGGAATTCCATGTCTTAGAATGAATCTTCCTATTTCCCTATACCTTATTTCCCTAATCCTTATACCCCTATTCATAGCCTTTCTGTATAGTACTTCTCTGAGGTTTCCTATGTCCAATCCAGCTACTATATATTTCATGGGTATGTCTCGCTGGATCCTCATTATTCTAACATAGGGAGGAACCATCTCCAGTACTTTAAGAAGTAGCTCTATGAGCTCTTCCGATGTGTAGGCCCTGTATTCTCCTCTCTTCCACATTCTATAGAGTTCTGTTCCCGGTACTACTATTGTAGGATAGATCTTTAGCATATCTGGTCTAAATGCTGGATCTTCAAATATTCGTTTAAACATCTCCAGATCTCTATCAACATCAGATCCTGGTAACCCAGGCATCAGATGGTAGAGTACTTTATAGCCTGCATCTTTAAGTAGTTGTGTTGCCTTTACGACTACATCTACACCATGTCCTCTTTTCACAGTCTTAAGAACGTCTTCGTATATTGATTGAACTCCTAATTCTATTCTTGTGGCTCCTAGGTCTAGAAAGTTGTCGATGTGCTTCTCTAAAGCCCAGTCCGGTCTAGTCTCTATAGTAAGTCCTACGCATCTGATTCTTGCTCTTTCGTTCTTCCACTTAGCCTCTTCTAAGGATATCTTCACTCTCTTCTCTTCAGGATAATTATTCATAGCCTCTAGTGCCTGTGCTATGACCCACCTTTGATATTCTAGTGGTGTAGCGGGAAAAGTACCTCCCATAACTATTAACTCTACTTTAGATGGCTTATGTCCCATAGCTTCGTACTGTTTTAACCTGTAGTGTACTTGGAGGTATGGATCGTAGTTAAGCCTACGGGCTCTCATAACAGCTGGCGACTCTCTAACATAGCTCTGAGGAGTACCCCATGAGACTCCTCCTGGGCAGTATATACATCTTCCATGAGGGCATGGAAAGGGCTTAGTCATGATAGCTACTACAGTAACTCCTGATAGGATTCTAGTAGGTTTTCTGACCTTCTTGATCACGAAGTCCATTAGCACACCTTTTCCGCTAATACTACATAGTTCCTAGGTATTACTACACACTTTCTACCTAGTACATTTAACTCTACTATTTTAAATCCAACGTTGGTTAAGTGCTCTCTTAACTCTCTTTTACTGAATAAGTGATAGTACCTATAATATGTAGCTTCTCTTCTTCTCCATGGTATGAGTACATCTCCGAACTCTAGAATTCTATCTCTTTTAAATAAGAATTGTAGTATTGATTTAAATAGTAGTCTGGGTTGATACCTAGACCACACGGTAATTAGTATACTTCCCTTAACCTTCATAATACTCTTTATATTCCCTAAGAGTCTTATTCTCTCTTCTCTACTAGGTATATTGTGGATTACTGCTACGCTTAGTACGAAGTCTATACAGTTGTATCTAAATGGTGGAAATCTGCCATCAGCAACTATAGTGTGAACTTTAGCATATATATCGTATTTTATACATCTTCTCTTAGTCCATTCTATCATTCTCCTCGAAATATCGAGTGCTATTACCTCTCTGAAGCGTTTAGATAAATCCATTATATGCCTTCCACTACCACATCCTAAATCTAAGACTAGATCCCCCTCATAGTTTCGTATCACATGTAGGAGTTCCTTCCAAGGTCTAGTCCTCAAATGGACATATCCGTTGGCTACGGCATTCCATGACCTTATGACGTACTCCTCTAGTATTCTATCTATTTTCTCTTTCATTCTTCTATAGTATTATCTGGGCTACTCACCTATCAAGCTTTAGCTCAATATACTGATACCTTACTTATAGCCTCATGCTTAAGTATTTGAGGTATTACTTCTCCTGGCACTTCTCCTTCGATTATTATATGGAGTTTTGGTGGAGATGATATTAGTGGATGTTCTGCAATGACTTGAAGTATGTTCACATTTTTATCTGCTAATAGTCGTGTAACGTATGCTATTATTCCAGGTCTATCTATTTTAGTCTCTATTACTATACACCTATAACCTAATTTATCCACTACGCCTCTGAGAAAAGGCCCTGCATTTTCCATATTCTCGAAGAAATCTCTAAGAAAGGGGTTTCTTGAGATCCTATCTAGTGCACTCTTGACAGTCCTCCAGTCTACTCCACAAGCCCTAGCTAGACTTTTATAGGGTATTTCTATATCACCCAAGTATACACGTACTCTCCTCTCTAGATTCCTCTCTGTAATCCTTATACTCAATCCGTGGTTAAGTAATGTGAGGACCACTTTGTACTGAGATTCACTCCTTCCAAATTCTCTATCCATCTCCTCCCATAGCGCCTTAAGCATATATGTATAAAAAGGTACTTATATTTAAATATTTCATCGAATATGTATTTAAAAATCTGTTTTAAAATAATATAGTGCATAAAGCACTATTGTATATATCAATTCAATAATTGTTAATAATAAGGTATTTTTATGTACATTCATGAATAGAAAACTCATATTAGAAGAGACGAGAATTCCTAGATACTGGTACAATATATTACCAGACCTACCTAGACCACTACCACCACCTTTAGATCCATCCACACAAAAACCCATTAAAAGAGAGGCTCTTGAGATAGTATTCCCTAAGGAACTTGTAAAGCAGGAATACTCAATGGAACGATTCATACCTATACCCGATGAGATTAGGGAAGTTTACTCCCTATGGAGACCTACACCGCTATACAGGGCAGTGAATCTAGAGAAGGCATTAAAGACACCAGCTAGAATTTACTATAAGCATGAAGGAGTGAGTCCCCCAGGAAGTCATAAACCTAATACAGCCGTAGCTCAGGCATTCTTTAACATGAAGGAGGGGATAAATAGATTGACCACGGAGACTGGTGCTGGACAGTGGGGTAGTGCTCTCTCATTTGCATGTATGCTATTCGACTTAAAGTGTACAGTGTACATGGTTAAGGTGAGCTACTACCAGAAACCCTATCGGAGAGTACTTATGGAGATGTGGGGTGCAGAGGTCATCCCTAGTCCAAGTAGACGAACTAAGTCTGGTGCTGCTATATTGGAGAAAGACCCTGATAATCCAGGAAGTTTAGGGATAGCTATAAGTGAGGCTATAGAAGATGCTGTAGTAAATGATGATACGAAATATAGTTTAGGTAGTGTTCTAAACCATGTACTACTCCACCAGACTATAGTAGGTCTAGAGGCTAAAGAACAACTACTATCAATCGATGAATATCCAGACTACGTAATAAGCTGTGTAGGAGGAGGTAGTAACTTTGCTGGTATAGCATATCCATTCTATCTTGACCAGATAGAGAGGAAAGCGGAAAAGAGAACTAGATTTTTAGCAGTAGAGTCTAAAGCCTGTCCTAGTCTTACAAAGGGATTATACGCTTACGATCATGGAGATACTAAAGGTCTAACTCCACTATTGAAGATGTATACATTAGGTCGTACATTCATCCCACCACCTATCCATGCTGGAGGATTAAGATATCATGGTGCTGCCCCCTCTCTAAGCCTATTAAGAAAATTAGGAATAATAGAGGTAGTAGCCTATGATCAAGTAAGTGTCTTCAATGCCGCTAAGTTATTCACAATTACAGAGGGATTTCTTCCAGCTCCCGAAACTGCTCATACTATTAAAGCAGTAGTAGACCTAGCCATAGAAGCTAGAAAGAGAGATGAAGATTGGGTGATACTCTTTAATTTCAGTGGTCATGGCTTACTTGACTTAAAGGCATATGAGGAGTATCTAGCTGGAAAACTAAAACCTTATGAGTATCCTAGAGAGTATGTAGAGAAAACTCTAAGGCAATTAGGTATAATTTAAAATTTTTCCATGCTGAGCTTACGCTTTTGGACCATGACCTCTACTACTTACTAAATGGAAAAGTAATCCTTGGTCCCTCTGTTCATAGTACAGTTGTGAGAGAGCATGATCTTGGTCATGATCAGTTATCTATGTAAGTTGAACTTAGACAAAACTTATAAGTGTACTTATAAGTACTCCTCTGGTGTTCCCATGAGCGTCTATCAGGGGAATGATCTAAGAAAACCTAGTGGAGGAATTAAAGGTAGGCATAGGAAAGTTAAGAGAAAGAGTGAGCTAGGAAGATATCCTACTGAAACTAGATTAGGAGAGGATAGGAGAAAAGTGATAAGAGTCAGAGGCGGTAATAGGAAGATTAGACTATTAAGTACCTCCTATGCTAATGTCAGTATTCCTAGTCAAAATCTCTCGAAAAAGGTGAAAATAATCAGAGTACTTCAAAATCCGTCTAATAGGGATTACGATAGGAGGGGTATCATAACTAGAGGTACTATAGTACTCACCGAACTTGGTAGAGCTATAGTCACTTCAAGACCTGGACAGAATGGGGTAGTGAATGCAGTTCTCATAGAGGAAGAGAGGACATGATTAAGCGTGGCTATTATATATTGTGGCCTCTATATTTCGATAAGTCGAAGTCGAGGAGCAGAGGTAGAAGAGTCCCTAAGAACCTGGCTGTAAATAGACCCTCTGCATGGGAAATATACGAAGCTGTAAAATCCCTAGGTTTAGAGGCAGTACTTGAAGCAGATAAACGGCATCCATTTACATGGTTTGAGAATAGAGGCCGTGTTCTAGTTAAAATAGATGGTGTTAACACGAATAAGACAAAACTTCTGTACAGAGTTGCTAGAGAGCTGTTAAAAATCAGATCTCGTAAAGGAGCTTAGAGAGCTTTGTCCTAAGTCTTTCACTTACAATTCTACCGTCTACCTTACCCCGCACCTCCTTCATTATCAATCCCATGAGTGGGGAGAAAGCTCTTTCTCTTCTCTGTTTTATCAGATCTACCTTCTCCTGTAGGATTCTATCTATGATATTATCCAGTTCCTCCAGACTGAGCTTTCTCACTCCCAACTCTTTTAGTGCATCTTCTACACTTCTATCCTTATTCTCAGCTAGGTATCTAAGTATATCAGGAATAGCTTCTTTTGACATCTTACCCTCTTCTAAGGCTTTGAAAACTTCTATTATAGTCCTATCTTCAAGTTCATCTACAGGCACTCCTTCTCTTCTAAGTCCCTTTATCACATCTTCTAGAACACCAGCTACTAGTTTAGGAGGAACTCTACATTCCCCAATTATCCTCTCAAAAAGATCAAGGTAGTATGATCTCAACATCTTTCTAGCTAGTTCATCTCCCAATCCATATTCTCTTACGAACCTTTCATATTTCTTCTCAGGCGGTTCTGGAAGTTTAGACCTTATCTCTTCCAACATATCTTCAGTTATCTTAACTGGTCGGATATCAGTCTCAGGATACATTCTAGCGGCTCCAGGTCTAGGCCTGGTATAGTGTGTAGTTCCATCAGGATTGGGACCTCGAGTTTCCTCTGGGACTCCTTCTAATGCTGTTCTGACTCTTTCAAGTATTACTTCCAGTGCTCTTTTACATTTATTTAGTGGCCCTGTTATTAGTATAAATGCATCCTTTTCCTTTAAGTTCAGTACTTCACTTATCCTAGATACTTCTTCCTCTGTTATTCCATAAGCTGGGAGTTCATCACTATGAAATATTCCCCCTATTCCCGTCCATGCTCTTGCATAATCCGCTAACTCTGTTCCAAATCTTCTCTTAGGTTGAATTTCAAATCCTAGAAGTCCTCTAAAACCTTTTAACTTTACAGCGAGAACTCTACCTCCCTTTTTAAGAGATCTTTGTATTACTTTGCATTTAGTATCCCTGAGGTATTCTGTTATATCTAATATGTCTTCTTTCAGATCCTCCCTCTTAATCCCTCTTCTCCTAAGTTCATCCCTTATTTTAAGTAGGTTATACTGTCTCAGTACTTCATACTCTACAACTTTACTTATCAGCTCCAGCTTTTGAACGCCTTTAATCTCTACCTTAGCTCCCTCTCTAATCGATATATTTAAATCCTGTCTTATAGTACCTAAGCCTCTTTTGACCATCCCCGTTATCCTGAGTAGTTGTCCTATCTTTAGTGCTACTAGCTCTGCCTCCTTGGGACTATTTATTACAGGCGCTGTAGCTATCTCTATTAGTGGTATTCCTAGTCTATCCAGTCTATAGTTTACAATCTCATCCTTAACACTCATTATTCTAGCGGCATCCTCCTCTAGACATATGGTCTGTATGGGTATTTCCTTCTCATCAACCTTAATACTTCCTCCCATTGCTATTAGCGCTGTTCTCTGAAAGCCCGTAGTGTTTGACCCATCTATCACTATCTTACGCATAACCTGAACTTCATCAACGGGTTTAGATCCTAACATCAACGCTATTATTAATGCTATCCTTAAAGCCTCTCTATTTAGATCGTGGGGTGGTTCTTCGTCTAATTCAACTAGACACGCCCACTTTGGTGAGTACTCATAGATGAAGGTTCTCCTACGTTCGTATTCGAACTGTGCAGCTGGATCTACTTCTCCTAGCTCACTTTGTGCCGGTCTTAGATATCGTAGTAGTTTTAATGAAGCCTCTTCTTTAAATATCCTTGTAGGACAGGAACAAAAGAGCTTTCCTTTAGTATCCAACATTTGGTGAAATTCTAATCCTACCTTAAGTCCAAGTTTATGGTAATCTAGATCCATGATCTCCTCACTCAATAATAATCTGTAACGGAGTAAAATATCTTGATCATTACAGTATCTCCTCTAGTAGCTCAATACTCCTAGTGAGGTTGAGTACTCTGTCCTTTAGTACTACTATAGTATCCTCAAACTGTGCTACCATACCTCCACTCTTTTCCACTAAAATAGGATAGCCCATCACTATTCCATGATCTTCTAGCCTCTTTAATTTCTCTGGAGTACGTGGATCGTTTGTAAGATAGTATATCCATCTCTCAGCAAAGGGGAGGGTGCTATAGTTCCTCCATATGATCCTAGTCAGCTTATTTAACTCTTTATCCTTTTTTATCCTCTTCACACCTATAAGTCTAAATATAGTTTTATAATTACCAGATACCACCTCACCAACTCCATTAGTTGTGAAGGGTTCTATCGCATATACTTCGCCTACTTTCACCAGTTCTTTCATAAGTATATTGCCTATGTTGGGTACGCTTTTCCCCGCATGAAGTCTATATCTATCTATCAGATGACCAGAGAGGTTTATTATGGGATTGAATCCCCTAGAGCGTATGGTTCTCTCTATCACAGATCCTATATCATTCAGTCTCGTACCACTACTGAAGGCTCGAATAGCTTCTTTAAGTGCTTGAGCACTTGCTTCCACTATTTCTCTCTCTATTTTAGCATTACTTAGGGGTATTGAAATAGCCGCATCGGCTATATATCCATCTATGTGAGCACCTACATCCACCTTAACGATACCCCTTTCCGGAATAACCCTCTCATCCGCTATTCTCGCTGTATCGTGTGCTGCTATATGGTTTATGGATATATTTACCGGAAAAGCCGGTTTGGCTCCTGCTGTGTATATCTTCTTCTCCAGTTTCCTACACACATTCTCTAGTGTCTCTCCAGGTTTTACTACATCTAATGAGTATTTTAGTACGTAGTGGACTATTTTACCAGCCTTTAAATAATACTCTATCATATGTGTTATTTAGGATTACCGCATATTTAAATGAGAAGATGTTTAATACTACACTTGACTAGATAATACTATGAGTATACTAGACCTAAATGGGATCATAAAGTACTTAGATGAGCTTGATTCCTGTAGGGAGAAACTGATAAAGATGTCTAGGGATATAATTAGATATTCTAAGAAGTTAATTCACAATATTCAACAGGAGGAGTATAGTGCTTCTAGAAGACTACTCGAGAAGATGATGATACTAAAAAAGGACTTTATGAGAATAGCATCTAAAAACTCGAGACTATACCATAGTAATCTAGTATATGATGCACTTACAGAGTACGTGGAATCGTATACTGTTTACTCGATAGTACTAGAGGAGAGAATACCCTCCTTTAGAGACCTAGAGGTAGAGCCTATACCATATCTTCTAGGTCTACTGGAGGCGATGGGCGAACTTAGGAGATTAGCACTCGAATATGTGAGGAGGGGCAATCTAAATAGAGCAGATAAACTACTAGACTTTATGGAACATGTATATATGGAATTAAGTATTCTAAACTATCCCGACTCTATACTTCCTGGCTTTAGACGTAAGTGTGATCTAGTGAGGAGGATGATAGATGATACTAAAAACATAATCGTATTTGCAAGAGGATGCGAGAATGTGAGAAAATTATTGAAAGGGTGATCAAAGTGAAGATGAGTAAAACACCTAAATACTTCTCGCTTAAAAAGGCCCGGGAAATTCAGAGAATATTATCTCTTAAGATAGTTAAACATGATACACTCACTTATCCACCGAACTTAGTGGCTGGTGTAGATGTGGCCTATGTAGGCGATATGAGCATTGGAGCAGCTGTTCTTCTGAAGTATAGTACTCTAGAGATTTTAGATAAAAGCATTGCAGTGGTGAAGACCACCTTTCCCTATATTCCAACACTATTATCATTTAGAGAGTTGAGACCAGCTATTCAAGCTATACTTAAGCTACATTCACGACCAGAAGTACTTATGGTAGATGCACATGGTTATGCGCATCCCTATAGACTAGGGTTCGCTAGTCATCTAGGCGTATCCTTGAAAATCCCTACAATAGGAGTGGCTAAGAAACTTCTGTGTGGTAGAATAGGAGAGTGGACGGGTAATAGGGCTTACATATACCATGGAAACGAGATCATAGGTGCTGCTGTGAGGACTAAGAGTGGATCAAAACCTATCTATATAAGTATAGGTAATATGATATCATTAGAGACAGCTATAAGATTAGTACTAGATACTGTAAAACATGGAAACGTACTTCCAGAGCCCACACGACAAGCCCACTTATTGGCTACTAAGTATCGACGTAAACTGCGATCCCTTAGTAGTCTTAAAGAGGTCCACTCATGAGTTTTCTAGCTATCATTGATGAGCTACATAGAGGTACTCTTTTCCTAATCCTATGTATCTTTATCTTCATCCCTAAAGCCTCTGTAACCTCTCTTACAGCAGATTCCATCTTATCCTGATCAGGTCCTATTACCACTATGTCTGGCTTAACCGATTCTAATATCCCTCTTACATCCATAGTTCTACTGCCCTTTACAACCTCATCAACATATATTAGTGAGCTTATAATCTCCGCTCTTTGATCCTGAGTGAATATAGGTTCTCTTCCCTTACTAACTCTCACAGTTTCATCACTAGCTATTACCACTGTTAGTCTTCCCAATTTCCTAGCCTCTCTTAAGAGGTATATGTGCCCTGGATGGAGTAGGTCGAAGACTCCTCCTACCAATACTTTAGGTTCTTTACGTCTCCACTCGAAATTCAAAAACCCAAGAAACCTTAAAGCATCTAGAAGTCCTTCAGCATAGGCTATACATGAGGTACTCGTAATACTATCTCCTCTATTGAGGTAGTACTCTGCATCTTTCGTATAGGATTTAGCTAGCTCTACAATTTCTCCTATCTTCCCCTTCTTATCCTTTATCTCTGCTAGAATTCTCTTGACGTACCTTATGTATTTCTTAATACGCTCCTCACTCTTGCTCTCCAATTCTCTATCACCTCTAATCTACAGTTGTAGAGTATAGTTAAGGCTTCCTCTTCTACTGGGTGAAGTACTCCAGGTATTATCAGGGAATGAGGGGGTGGACCGAATTCTGCTTTTTTAAGTCTGGCAAGGGAATCTACTAGTATGTATTCACTGGGAGATCCAACTCTAGCCAGGCCTATTACAAGGGTCTCATCATCGAGGATGGGCCTTCTATCTACTCTTCTACCCATATCCTCTAGAAGACTCAAAGCCCTTGGTATACTCAGGAATTCTCCAGTATCAGCTCTCACCTCAAGTAGGAATAATGTGTGTAACCCTCTCTTTAGATTCTCCTTGAGTACAATATAGGGGGTAATGGGTTTATAGCTGGGCTCAGGGATCGTTATAGTGACTATCTTACCTATCTTATATATCTGAAGCCCTGAGGAGCTAAAAGCCGCCGTGATTATAGAAGGAGCATGGATAGTCCTTGTCTTAATACCTCTCTTCTCAGCTTCTATCCTGAGGACTATATGAGTTGTAGCTATAAAGGGGTCACCCGGAACAAGGAGTGCAACATCCCTTACTTCAGCTTGCCTAAGTATATCTTCTCCCTCTCTTTCCTCTAGACTCTTCCTATCTACTATCCTTATCCTCCTCCCTAATACGCTCTCTAACCAGTTTAATTTAAAATCAGGTATTATACTGGTGTACAGTTCTAGAAATATGGAGTCTACTCTTCTAAGGATTTCGAGAGCTTCAACGCTTAATCCCTTCTCAGAGATTCCTAGACCTATGAAGTATAGCAAGTGATCACCGCTCAATACTAGATATGAGACTTTAAGGATTTATCTAAAGTGTAGAGCTATGAATTCATACTATCATAGCATAGCTCTATGCTTATATCCTAATGAACTACTTTACACCTTCGAGGAAAGAGGACAACATAGGCATTTAGAAGGAAAGAGAAAGATCTTTTCTAGCGGGCCCGGAGGGATTTGAACCCTCGACCATCCGGTTAAGAGCCGGATGCTCTACCTGACTGAGCTACGGGCCCTTCTCTACTATCCATATGCCCTCTTCACAGTCCACTTCATTAAGAGAAAGCTGGGTAAAATAAGCTTTGCTCTCTTATCGGACACTTTGCCACTTGTAGCAAATTACCTTTAACTCTAATCAGGCTACTCTTATAATGTCTTTATCATGCATAGACATCCAGTACACGCACTTTTACTCTAAATTTCCGTAGAATTTCAAGAATATACCTTGAATTCTCTTCCGGTACAATTATACATCCCTCACTTAACCTCTCTCCACCTAATTTCTCCAAGAGTCCAGGCTTCTTCAAGTTTCTTTTACCATAAAGTCTATAGAGTAATTTCACCTTCTCCTTCTGTTCAAGTCCTCCTAGATTATATATTATGAGTTTTTTATGCCTGAGGTGTAGAGGTTTTAATTGAATGGAAAAAGGATATTTTGCATAGAGCAGTATTCCATCCTTATATACTTCCTCGAGAAACGTTTCTTCACTTTTTAGAAGCTCTTCATGACTAAGGGGTATTAAATGAATCAGCAAATTCAATCTTCCTACTTTTCTAAAGAGCTCATCCCATCTACTCCACATACTCTCTTTATCCTTAAATATGACCAATAGATCATAGTCTGAATATTCATCGTAATCTCCTCTAGCAATACTTCCAAAGAGTATGATAGCGATAACTTCATCTATTGACGATATTAGAGTTACCAGTCTACTTAAATCGTATTCCTGTCTTTCTTTCAAGCTCATTTAATATCACCTCCATTGCCTCTAAGGCCTTTTTAGCTCGATCTCCATTTATCCCTCCATAACCCAGTGTACCATATGCTCCCCAAAGCATATCAATGTATCCTGACAGCTCTGGGAACCTCCTCTTAAACCACCTTATTCTTCTTGCATGAGCACTTTTTGGGTGTACGTGAAAGTGTAGATCTTCGAGTGATGCTAAAGCTTCAATAGCTTGCTCTACGGCTTTAATAGTGAGATCTCCGACAACTGTATATCTACCTTTAGTGAATTCATCATGTGCAGCTTCTCTTTTCTCCTTAGCTAATCTAGAGTGAAGTCTGACATCTCCCATATTATATGTAAGAAATTTCTTACATATAAGTCTTAAGATTATGTTATGAGATAAATACTCTATCTATGCAATTTAGTTCTTGTGGATAGTATTTCGTAAAGTGTTTACTCCCTCCAGTACTGTTTATACCACTTACAGGCTATTCTAAACCTTTTAAAAGTATCTTCCGCCTTCTCAAGTTGGTACTTGAATTTTTCGAGAAGGGAAAGGGGTATGCCTTTACGTTCACATATGTTTCTAACCTTACTATTAACCCATACTAAATCTTCAGCTAAGGGAAGGGCTTGAAGTAGTGTTTTGAAGAGGGAAATTTTATCGTCTGTACTGAAATTGTATCTCACTAGTGGTTCCTGATACTCTCCTAGTCCTATTTGTTTGAGTAATCGTGTGACTTCATAGTCCTTTACTCCCATGAATACTATATATTCATTTTCAATGCTTAACTCACTTACTGGTGATATGTAGTATACTATACTCCCGTGTAGTATGGTATGTCCAGCTTCATGTTGGAGTACTGCCTTCCATAAATCCTCACCATATCTCTCGGATACTTCTACACTCGTGTAGATTGTAGGGATACCTGTCCATACTTCATGGTAGGAGAGCATTCCAAGTGAGAGCACGTAGACATTACTTTCCAGTGCCCTACGCTGGAGCACTCGTTCCATTGATGATATCTCTCTAAATACAAAAACCTCTATCATTCCGCTTTTTTGAACTCTTTGATATACTTCTCCCAGAATATCCAGCACTGTTTTAATTGAGTTCTCCACGACTCTCTCATATTTAACTACGAGTTTAACATCCCCTACTTTGAAGAGTCTAGTGATCATCTGTCTAACTGTTACAATAATCGTTTTCATTTAAAACTTCCGAGCCTTGGTTTAAAGCTTAAATCCTTAATGTACAGTAAGGGATCTATGATCAATATCGATGTAGAGACCACTAAGAATATGCCTACTTACCTCAAATATGATATCACTAACTCATTCATGAGTGCTAAAGTAGATGAGAGGACTCTTAATATCTCTCGTACTAGTGTTGGAGAGCATGGTGTTAAGGGTGGACTAGAGATTTACATGGAGGCCAAGGGTAGCTTTATTGATATATCGATTAACCGGTGAAATAAGTGATGAAATTCGTACCCTACACTAGACCTGTGGAGGCAAAGATGCTGATCAATGCTTTAGGTGGCAGTACGAGATTAAAGATTATGAGGCTACTACTAGAGACTCCTACGGGACTTTCAGCGAGTGAAATTGCTAAAAAAATTGGGGATTAGTCTTCCTACGATACTCACCCACCTCAGTATACTAGCCAGTTCAGGATTGATCAGTTGGGTTTATGTAGGTCGTGGTAGGAGATATATAAGACTATACAAAGTAAGTGAGGATAAGCTAGTATTGAATATAGATTTAAGAATGTTCACAGCCATTCCCAACATCGAGGATCTAGATAAGACTCTTCAGGACTACATCCAGCTATCGAGAAAGATGGATGTGCTGAAGGCTAGTCCTTCCTTAGAGGATATCAGGAAGCTATTAAACGTAAGCGTGAATGAGGCTTTTATCCTACTAGACTACTTTCGACTCTCTGAGGATAAGATAGTGGAATCTTTAACCCAAGAAGCCTTTAAAGATACTAGAAGAAAGAGAGCAGATCTCAATAGATGAACTGTGTGAAATCATGAGAATACATGAGTATTGGGCTATACAGGTAGCTAGAAGATTGGAGGAAATGGAATGCTGTATACCAGAGGGGAGGATACTTCGAAAGATAATCAGAGAACTTTAACAATTATAACTATCTTGAAGTATGCAATCTCATACACATGACCTTAGGTTACACTACTGATACTAAAATATATTCTTATAATGAGGCTGGAGAGATCATCAACTTAGAGGCGCGGAGACACCTATGAGGCTGGTTATAATTATCCTTAATATACCTTTTCTAGAGCTTTTTCTAACTTATGTACGAAGTACCCTACTTTACTATACCAGTACTCAAATTCTTCCTTAACGCTATCTTTGGGATAGTCTCCGTGGTAGAAGTACTTTATGTGCAGTACATTTATTATCTCTTTAAATTCCTCTCTATAGGGCTCTGGCAACATTCTTCTTATCAGTCCCACCTCGAAACCTCAGTAGAAAGGTAGTCATGGCTGCAATTCGAGCAGCGTGGAAGAGGGGGTCAAAGACCTCTCTCACTAGTCTATCTCTATCAAGTGGATTGTCTATTGTAGATGAGAGTTCTAAAATAGCTTTAGCTACTCTAAGTGCAGATTTGGCTTCCTCAAGTGACGGATCTCCAAGTGTTTTAGAGAACTTGAGTATATACTCACCATCTCCATAGAGTACTTTAAAAGACCCTAGGATTCCTCTCAAAAGCTCTTCTCTAAGTTTTTCACCTACTTCCACCATTATGACGTCTACATCAAGTCTTCTATCTCTAAGGAGGGAAAATACAGTATCTAAATATCCTTCATTCTCCTTAGCTTGGCTAGTAATTATGAGTATATCAATATCCTTGGCAAGTTCTGGGGCATATACAGAAGATCCAAATTGAACTATTTCAACTATGTCTGGATCGTACTCCAGTAGTCTTTTGTAAATGGACTTTAGGAAATCGTTTTTTGTCTTCGTATCTCTACGTTCCATACATGATCCATTCTCTTAATTATACTTTTTAAGGTGGTATAAGAATTTTGAAGTGTACGGTGAAAGTAGTGGAACTTGAGGGTAAGCTTCCCCCTAAACTCCTAGAAGAATATGTACTCAGTGTCCTAAGGAAGAGAGACCCTAGAGTTATCGTAGGACCGTCAATAGGCGAGGATGCTGCTATTATAGACATGGGTGATAGAGTCCTCGTAGTACACTCCGATCCTATAACAGGGGCTATTGAAAACATAGGGTGGTTTGCCGTACACATAGCATGTAATGACGTAGCTACCAGAGGAGCTAGACCCCTATGGCTCCTCCCAGTTATCATGGTACCCACTGGCAGAGTAGATATTATTAAGGAGATGGTTGAGGACATAAGAAGAGCTGCTGATGAAGTAGGTGCCACTGTAATAGGTGGTCATACAGAGCTCACCCCCGGAATAGGTAGACCTATAATCTCTATGACTGCTATTGGAGAGGTTAAGAAGAACGAGTTTCTGACTACCTCTAATTGTAGACCTGGAGATCATGTAATCCTGACTAAGGGGGTAGCTATAGAGGGTACTGCAATAATAGCCAAAGAGCTTGAACATGTATTAAAAGCTAGACTTCCTAGCCATATTATAGAGGAGGGGAAGAAATTCATGTATAAAATCAGTGTGGTTAAAGATGCAATGATAGCTAAGAGTGTTGGTGGTGTACGTGCTATGCATGATCCTACTGAAGGTGGTATAGCATGCGGTCTTCAGGAGTTAGCTATAGCCTCAGGTCTTGGCATTATAGCATATGAGGATAAGATGCCTATAAGTAGTGTAACTAAGGAAATTCTCAGGACTATTAATGGTGATCCTCTAAGAACTATAAGCTCTGGAAGCCTATTGATAGTTGCTGATCCAAGTAGGTCTATCGATATTGTTAACACACTAAAGAAGAACGGCATAGTAGCTGAAATTATAGGAGAAATGGTAGAGGATAGGAATACTAGACTAATTTATAGAGTTAATGGTAGTACTATGTCATTAAAACAACCAATAGAAGATGAATTGTGGAGAATTCTTAGAGAAATTCTTTACTAAACCCTATATGTTACATTGTTCACATTGAATCATGATGGCCATGGTTTAACTCTCTAAAGGTCTTATTTAATATGGTATAAATGATATAGTAACAATTATCGATTATAAGTTACATAGAAAATGTTCAGTTTAATTTTTAAAGAGCAGGATGTAATTTATATTTGGTAGAGAATATGTGCTCCGAGGAAGTTGTTACACTAGAGGAAATTATGAACTCCTTAAAGGAAATAGCTAATAAAATAGATGAGGGACTAGAAAAGGGTACATTTCCAGAGGTCACTAGGAGCTACCTTGAAAGAGTAGGGAGAAGTATTAAGGAAACCCTTAACCTCATAAACCTACTAGGCAGAGAGAATACTGTACAATCTCCAGTAAGTGCTAGTGGAAGAGGAGCTATGTATAACCTGAGGAGGGCATTTTATACAGTACTAGGTAGATTAGTCCGTGAAGAAGGAGTAGATAGAGCGAGGAGTGTTGAGGAATGGAAGAAGACTGCACAAAAACTCATCGACTTCATAAATAACCTAGGTATAAGGGAGTCTCCTACTAAAATAGTGCTCACGTACGAGATTGCTCAAGAAGGAGAGGTAAAATACTGGAAGCCCATAAGTGCTGATGTATTTTGCTTCGAGCTAGAGAGTATTAGAGAGATAAAGTTCGATTAAATAGTCCATGGACTAAAAGTCTAGTACTAGACTAGCGTAGAGTATAGATCCTCCTAATAGCTAATATATACTGTTACCTAAGAGGTATACTGTGAAGAAGCTATCAGATAGAGTGCTTAAAGTACTCGAAAGAAGAGAGGGAGAGTTCATAAGTGGCAGTAGTATAGCTACAGAACTTGGAGTTTCGAGAACAGCTGTATCTAAAGCTATAGCGAGCCTACGCAGAAGGGGATTTGTGATAAAGTCACATCCTAGACTAGGCTATAAGTTGGTGTGGAGTGATGATCTATCAACTGCTCAACAGTATCTAAGTGATTTACATACAGAGCTGAAATTCACAGTTTATTACTTACCGAGTACGAGATCGACTCAGGATGTGGCTAGAAATCTTGCAGAAGAAGGTGTACCAGAAGGGGTGGTCATATTAGCGGAAAGACAAACAGCCGGTAGGGGTAGACTTGGAAGAACCTGGTATTCAGGACCAGGCGGACTCTGGATGACTCTTGTACTGAGGCCAAAAATATCACCGATGCAAGTACAGTTATTAAGCCTTCTCGCAGGTGTAGCTATAGCTAGAGCTATTAAAAATCTATATGATCTCAGTCCAGGCCTCAAATGGCCTAATGATGTACTAGTGGAAGCCAGGAAAGTATGTGGAATTCTCGTTGAGGTAAGTGCTGAAACCGATGTAATCAACTATTCATTACTAGGTATAGGAATAAATGTTAACAATAAATTACCATCAGAACTCCGTGAAAGTGCAACGAGCATATATGAGATCTTGGGTAAGAGAGTACCACGAATACCTCTACTCAGGGCAGTACTTATTGAAATCGATAGGATATACGAGCACCTTAAGAGGGGGCGTAAAGAAGCTCTAATAAAAGAGTGGAAGAAGTACTCTACAACCTTAGGAAGAAGAGTCCGTGCGATATACTCCGATAGAGAGTTTGAAGGAGAAGCTATAGATATAGGAGGAGATGGCTCACTCATCCTAAGACTGAATGATGGTTCAAAAATACGAGTCACTGCTGGTGATATAGTTCACTTAAGATAATTTAAATGCCTGAGCACTCTAGTAGCCACAAGTACTGCGAGAAGATGATCTACTAAGAGATCTTGTGGTATGAATATGAGAACAGACGCTGTAAAGAGTATTAACGTCTCGTTCATAGTGCTAAATCCTAAGAAATCTACCAATTTCCTAGACCATGATCTTAATGCTATACCTAATGCCGTAGGCTGTATTGCGTAGTAGAAGAAGACAATAAATCCAAGTAGGTATACTGGGATTATGGCTGCTAATGATATCAGAAGTAACATTACTACATGCCTTCCGGAGGTGTGTGAAGATTGAAATGAGGACTTTTTTAGATATAGTTTGGAGAGATAGCTCACTAGAGTACATGAGATTGGAGATGCCCACAGATAGCCTGCTGTATACCCAAATAGCACTGTAGGACCTCCTCTAAAGCCAGCACCTAAAGGCATACCTACTGCTATGAGGGATAGGTATATTAGCTGTGATATTAATGCGTACTTAGGTTCTAAAATGAGCCCAGCGGATACTAGTGCGAAGTTTTGCATAGTATAGGGGACGGGGCCTATGTAAAATTTGATCTGAGCGAAGATCCCCATGAGTACTGCAAAAGTGGATGCTAGAACTATGTTTAGTAATATTCTTTTAGACCCCGCGTCCTACTAACCCCTTTATAAGGTATTATCCCTCTTTAAAAGTTTACTGTTAACTTTTAATGGCATTACCATGCGTGTTTTACAGACTTTAGTAAGTTAATAGTAAACATCGAATTCCTACATTTAGTGAGGGGAATTAGGTGGTGCTTACTATGTTAGATATAGTTCCATCAAGATGTATAAACATACCCGGGCCTAGTGTTATGGATGCTTTAATACGAGAATTAGGTGCTACAAATATACCTAATTTCCTGTACTTCTTTACTATACCTTGAAGAGGTAGTTGTCTTACTATATGGAGATCTTTCTCAATTCTACTCATGACAGTAACTCTGGGTTCTACGACAGCATTAGGTCCGAGAACAGAGTCTATAAGTAGTACGTAGGATCCTGTGGAGGCATGCGGTTGAAGACTACTCCGTTTAACCTCAGAGAATGCTCCTATAACAGATCCCTCCTCTATCGAACTGTACTCTCTAACGAATGCACTCTTTCCTATAAAGGTGGACGGTCCTATGTATGCTGGACCTTTCACCACTGCATAGTGATCTATTTCTGCACCATCTTCTATGATAACTGGTCCTTCTACTATAGCTGTGCTAGCGATCTTTGCTTTAGTACTGATCCTCGAAATTTTCAACCAGTTTAGGACTACATAGTTAGCTGAAAGTATGTCCCATGGATAGCCTACATCTATCCAATCTCCATTCCACATGAACGGTACTACTCTTCCCGCTTCGATCTCTCTAGAGAACGCCTCTGGTAAACTTAGTCCATCCTTAACATATAATGCTACTCTGCGGGGTAGAATATAGGCTCCACCTAGTGCCAGTGTTGAAGGGGAGAGAGGAGGGGAGGGTTTCTCCACAATGTCAATGACCCTACCACTTGTAAAATCGACTTTGGCTACACCATATGTTTCAGTATTTACAATCGGTACAACTGTTAGTACTGCTGTAGCTCCACTAGTGCTGTAGGTTTCAATGAGATATCTATACATTTCGGATGGTGCTATTATATCTGAGTAGGCCAGTATGAATTTATCCTCAGTTCCAATGTATTCGAGAGAGTCTACCAAGGCTCCTTCTATCTCCTTCCTCTTTTGACTAATTATCTCTACTCTAGAGCCTAATCTCTCTTCGACATATTCTGCAACACGTTTATCTGAGACGACGACGACATATTCTGATACTTTGATCTCATCGAGTCCTCTAATTACATATTCTATGAGTGGCAGACCTGCTATTCTAAGTAGGGGTTTAGGAAAACCTTCTGTTAGAGGCCTCATGCACTCTCCTGTTCCACCCGCTAGGACTATAGCCTTCATTGATCACTCCACCGTTACAGTTTTAGCTAGGTTTCTAGGCTTATCAGGATCGTATCCTCTCTTCACTGCAGTGTAGTACGCCATTAGCTGAAGAGGAACTACATAGAGTATTGGTGCTATGTATATCGGCTGCTTTGGGATAGTTGCGAATTCATGTAGTTTCTCCATAAGATCCTTATCTTCATCGGATACTATTCCAATAGTATAGGCTCCCCTAGCTCTCATCTCTTCTATATTTCCAAGTAGGAGTTTAGAAAGGTCATCTTCTATTGATATGAAGACAACAGGAAAACCTTCCTCTATAAGGGCTATGGGTCCGTGCTTACTCTCTCCTGCAGGATAGGCCTCAGCGTGTATGTAGGCTATTTCTTTCATCTTAAGCGCTCCCTCCATAGCCACAGGTACAGCTACTCCACGTCCTAAATAGTACATGTCCTGCTTATTAACTATGGTCTCTGCTATCCTCTTAGCCCATCCTTCATACCTATTTATAATCTCGTTTACCATGTCTGCTACTCTGCTCAACTGTGAGATCCTCTCATATACCTCCTCAGCCTCTAGCATTCCCCCTACTCCTGCTATATTTACGGCAAGAGCTGAGAGTACTAGTAATTGAGTTGTAAAGGTCTTAGTTGCTGCTACACCTATCTCAGGCCCTGCTCTTGTGTACAGTATGAGATCGCTTATTCTAGTTATGGCACTGCCTACGACATTTGTTATTGCTATCACTCTCGCACCTCTACTCTTAAACTCCCTTACAGCTTTTAAGGTGTCCACGGTCTCTCCGCTCTGGGATACCGCGACTACAAGATCATTTTTATCTACTACTTTAGAGTACTTTGAATATTCACTCGCTATCATAGGTATCGTAGCTATATTGGCTAATTTAGCGAGAAGATATTCGAAAACTAATGCAGCGTGAAAACTAGTTCCAGCAGCTACTAAGAACACTCTCTCCGCTCCACTCATGATCTTATTGATCTTCTCTAACTCTAGGTCCAGTCCCCTTACGGTCTGCGAGAGAGCATAGGGCTGCTCATGTATCTCCTTCAGCATGTAATGTGGATATCCTCCTTTCATAGCCATTTCAGGTGTCCAGTCTACTGTGACTATGCGGCTACTTATGTCGATAGTATGTCCATCAATACTTTCAATATGAACTTTTGTGGGTGTAATGTAGCCTACTTCATCATCATGCACCACTATAATTCTTCGAGTATACTCGAGAAATGCTGGTATATCTGAGGCGATGTAGTTAGCGTTCTTTCCTAGTCCTACTACTAGTGGGGAGAGCCTTCTAGCAAAGAATATCTTATCCTCTTCACTAGCAATGAGGACAGCTATAGCATAGCTACCGCGTATTCTCCTGATAGCGTACTTGAGGGCTTCTAGTCCCTCTAAGCCTTGTTCGATCCCCTCTTCTATTAAGTGGGCTATGACCTCGGTATCGGTTTCACTCAGAAACTCATGACCACGATCTCTGAGCTTTCTCTTTAATTCCAGGTAGTTCTCGATTATTCCATTATGTACTACTGCAATAGTACTTTTACAGTCCACATGAGGGTGCGCATTTATATCACTTGGTTCTCCATGTGTTGCCCATCTGGTATGACCTATTATAGACTTTCCGGGGATCGAGCTAAGATCTAAACGTAGATCCACATCGCTTAGCTTACCTTTTCCCTTCTTTACATATATCTTTCCACGGTATACTGACGCTATGCCTACACTATCATATCCTCTATACTCTAATTTACTAAGCGCTCGCTTAACTCTTGTTGCTACATCGCTACTTCCTAAAGCGGCTATGGCTATAATACCACACATAACATGTCTCTAGTAAGATGTCCATATTTCTAATAAGTATTAGTGTTTTCTACATCATGGTAATTTTCTGTATTACTAGTAAGATGAAACTTGATACTTAATTAAAATATGGGTTAAGACTTAGCTGATGAAGAGCACATAGTCGCTCGAGTAGTAATGGCTATCGAATACTCGTTAGCACATCCGTCATATTTTCTTTAATCTTATTGAGCACTATCTTAGTGACTGTTCTTTCAACGTAAGTTAGAGTAAGTATGGATTTTATGAGATTACTGAGCTCCTTTTTATCCCTCACTACCACATGTACAAGGGCGTCGCTTTCACCTGTTATGTCATATACAGCGATAACACCAGGAAGTTTAGCTATTCTCTTCTCAGTTTCTATGAGCATTCCTCGTGAGAAGGTCACCTCTATAAATGCCTCTATCCCAAAACCTAGTTTTTCATAGTCTAGCTTTATAGTATAACCCGATAATATACCCTTCTTTTCCATTTTTCTTATTCTTGCAGCTATGGTAGCGGGAGATACTTTCAACCTTTTAGCAATCTCATTGAACGATAATCTAGCATTGGATGAAAGTAGCTTCAGTATTCTTAGATCTAGAGCATCCATGTTCTCAATACAATATATGATTGTTTAATAAAAATCTTTCTTTCTAAATGATTGTTTAATAAAATAGTTTTTACATATAATAATGATTAGGATTTAGGAAAAGAGTTAAATATTTAAATACCTCAAAGACCTTGTGAGGTATAGAGAGAAATTGGAGCAAGCCGGTGTTAAGTTTTTCGAAGCTGGTTTTCTCGATCTCGAGGGGAATATGCGACTCAGAATATTCCCCGTGAAGGTATTCGATAAAATAGCTTCAGAGGGTTATGGCTTCGATGGATACTCCACGGGCTTCGTCGGTATAGAAGACTCTGATCTAGTGGCTGTCCCCGATCTCTCAACTCTACGCATATACTCAGCGGGTGATGAGAGAAGAGCACTAGTTATATGCGACATATACAAAGATGATAAACCTTTAGAGATAGATCCACGCTACATGCTACGTACTTTTGTGAAATCACTAACCTACAGTGTTAAAGTGGGATTAGAGCCGGAATTCTACTTACTGGAAGGGGGAAATCCTGTCGACCAGTCTTCATACATGTATTCTATTCTAAGGGTTAATGTGCATTCAATCTTAACAGAGCTGGTCAGTTCACTTCAAGAAGCTCATATAGAAGTTACACTCCTACACCATGAAGTAGGTCCTGGTCAATTTGAGATAACTTTACCTTATGGAGATCCTGTGGAGGTCTGTGACAGCTATGTTTTCCTAAAACATCTCCTAAGAGTATGCACGAACTTTAGGGGTCTGGGAGCTACCTTTATGCCCAAACCATTCACGGGTAAGCCCGGTAATGGGCTACACATACATATAAGCGCAATCAAGAGAGATACTCATCTTTTTGGAAAAGAGGAATTGAGTGAGGAAGGTATGTACTTTATGGGTGGATTACTGAAGTATGCAAGGAGCATATGCTTGTATACGAACTCCACAGTTAACTCATATAAACGCCTAGTACCTGGGTTTGAGGCTCCAGTTTATCCAGTATGGGGTAGGGGTAATCGTTCAGTACTAGTTCGAATACCGAACTATAGGAGGAACGATACTATAAGACTCGAATACAGAGCCCCTGATTGTTCGGGTAATGTATACTTAACGCTACTAGCTGTACTCTGGGCGGGTAATAGAGGACTAGTAGAGAGGGCAGAACCGGGGTCTGAATTTCCCTTTAACGCTTATAGAGAGAACCCTAAAATAGATCCGATCCCCTCATCTCTAGAGGAGGCTATTAAGCTAGTCGATAAGAGACCTGTAGGGAGTGTATATAGTAGGTTAATGGATATTAAAATGAAAGAGTGGAGAGATTACGTTAAATATTGCTCTGAGCTGAAGATAGATCCTAAATCACCAGTAGTGAGCGAGTGGGAGTGGAGAAGATACCTCTATAGATAAA
>CAZFTG010000005.1:20271-55336 GCA_964522205.1 uncultured Thermoproteales archaeon | reverse complement strand
AATTATATATTTATAAGAGCAGATATCTCAGGGTCCAAGTTTTTAATGTGCGTAAAGAGAGTGGAAGCAAATTAAAAAGACTAGACTAGGAGACACCTTCTACAGCTAATTGTATATTTCCCGAGAGAGCTCTCTTAATACTATTCAGTTTCTCTAGCATTGTATTCAGTTTCTCAATTGTATCGAGGAAGTCATCTAAGTGTATTTCTCCTAAAAACCACTTCATTAAGATATCCTCAAGTTCCTCTTTAGTCCTTTCTTCAACCATTTCTATTAACTTTACTACGTCTGTCTTTTTGTACTGCTTATTCATAAGTTCTAGGCATGTACTCTTCTCATCTTCTGTAATATACCTCTTGAGTAGTAAATGGTCAATATCTCTTACCTTCTTCCCCGCTTCATCAATAATACCTGTGTCTGAGTCTTTTAGGAGCTTTTCTAGTAAGGCTATACTTTTACTATTATTGTCCACTAAGAAGAGCTTATTGCCTACTAGAACTATATTTGAAGGATTTACCTTTATAGCCCTCCCATTGACTCCTTCTATTATCACGGACTCGGCCTTGCCACTTCTCCTGCTAGCTCTGATCTCTATAATCCATCCGACTATGTTTTGACTAACATCTCTAACCACTTTTCTTTTAAAGGCGCTCAACCTACTGATCTTTATTTCATCTAGTGCTACTAAACCATACTTCTCTTTGAATTTCTCTAGGTCTCCACATCCCCGTCTAATGCCTATTCTCAAATATCACACCTCTAGCTTTTTGCTAACATGGTAGTTTGAGATTACGTTCTCCCATCGCTATAAGCATTAGAGGAATATTCGGATAGTTCGTACATGTAGTATTAGTTTATTGGCTATGCTCATGGAATTGACCTATTATTGCATGTTTAACATTTTTAGCCATACTCTAATCATATTAGAAATACTTATTTAGTGAGATATGTATAACTAATAAGTGTAAAACTATGATAGAAAGAGTTAAATCCGGAATACCCGGCTTGGATGAAATATTGAATGGAGGGATACCTAGAAGGAATATAGTACTCCTATCAGGAGGCCCAGGTACAGGTAAGAGTATAATGGGTCAACAGTTTCTCTACAATGGTCTTCTACAGGGAGAGCCTGGCATACTAGTAGCTTTAGAGGAACATCCAGTTCAGATCAGAGTAAATATGGCACAGTTCGGATGGTATGTAAAGGACTTTGAACAGAAAGGACTCTTCGCTATAGTAGATGCATTCACTGGTGGAATAGGTGAAGCTGCTAAAAGAGAGCGCTATGTAGTAAGGAGTGTAGATGATATAGGAGAACTTATTGATGTCATTAGAGATGCGATAAGAGATCTTAGTGCAAAGAGAGTAGTTATAGACTCTGTAACTACTCTGTATATGACTAAGCCAGTTATCGCTAGAAATGTCGTTATGCAACTTAAGAGAGTACTCTCAGGATTAGGATGTACCTCTATACTAGTCTCACAGGTGAGTGTAACAGAGAGAGGATTTGGAGGACCAGGAGTAGAACATGCTGCTGATGGAATAATAAGGTTAGATTTAGACGAAATACGTGGAGAGCTCAAAAGGTCTATTATAGTCTGGAAAATGAGGGGTACTAGACATAGCATGAGGAGACATCCATTCGAAATAACCAACAGAGGAATTGTGATCTATCCCAGCAAAGTTTTGGTATTCGGATATCGTGTAATAGAAGAGAAAATACAAGACTAGGTATAATAGTATGAAGATGTCTTAATATATATGGTGAAGAGAATGAGCGAAGAGATCCCACTAAAACCCATATCAAAAAGGGATATCCATAGATTAGAGACAGCACTAATGGTAGCTACACTACTTAGACCCGATGTACTAGAGAAGATAAAGGAGCCTAGTGAGAGGCTTACATGGTTGGACTCTCTCGCCGTAGCTGCTGGAGCACTTGCAAGGAGCAGAGCAGGGTATACTATAATGAGGATAGCCGAAGAGCTGGGCAGATCTGAGACTACCATAAGGAATCACTTGAAGAGTAAGACTGAGGCAGGTAAACTAGTGACGGAGACATACGAAAAATTCATTAGGGAAGGAGTTAGAATAGAACTCCCTACTGAGATAGAAGGAGTAAGAAGGGAAATTGAAGATTTAAAGAGCAAACTGAGGGCGTACGAGGAGAAACTGACAGCTATTAAGCACGAGCTTGAAAGGATATTAGCTATGATATAGATCCATGGTGCCTGAACACGGATACTATGAGTTTAAGCCTAGGCATGTTCCACTGCTGACGAAGGACACAGTACTCGAAATACTACACTACATTGAAAAAGAGAGAGATCAAGTAGAAGTCAGTATAGATCTAGGCCTTTCAAAAGAATACATAAGAATATGCAAAGACTACATCGTACTGAAAGGTACTCCTATAGAAGTGAATACATTAGTAGAACTAAGCAATATTTGTAGAGATGATGAAATTTACGCATTAGACAGAGAACGGATAATAAGACTCGCATTTTTTAAAGAGAGACACTTTTATAAGTTGAAGTACCTTGGTAGGGGGATAGCACCTACTGTGGAAATCGATGGTATGCACATGCATAGGATAACGGGAATCACTCCATGGGAAGATGCTAAGCTTAAGGTGGATCTGCTAAGAGTAAGAAGATGTAACAGAGTATTAGACATATGCACAGGTCTAGGCTATACTGCCATAGCTGCCCTACGAAGAGGAGCTTGCAGTATATTATCTATAGAAGTGGATGAGAATATTCTACTACTGGCTGAATATAATCCATGGTCTAGAGAACTAGATAACAAAAAGGTAAAAATATTACTTGGAGATGCATATGAGGTGATCTCGGAACTAGATAGTCTGTATTTTGATAAAATAGTACATGATCCTCCAAGACCCACACTTGCTCCTCTACTATACTCATACGATTTCTATACGGAACTGTACAGAGTACTGAAGCCTAAAGGTACACTCTTCCACTATACCGGTAGACCGGGAAAGAGTAGAGGAATAGATCTGGCTAGAGGGGTTATGAGAAGACTACAGAGAGCGGGTTTTAAGGTAAGACGATGCCCTCAAGCTGAGGGTGTATTAGCGTATAAATGAGATCAAATACGAATGAGGATTTCTACCTTAAATTGTAATATATGCCCCTTTTTTAGTGGAATATCTTGTAGAGGATTACATCTCATCTCTATATTCTCGTTGAGATTTCTAAATGCTACTCTTACTGGATATTGAACAGAGTCTCCATGAAGAGTAAAAAGTCTTGCATCTTCTGAGTGGAGTATAATTTTTATGCTGTTATTCTTATATTTAAATACAAGTAGTACATCCTTATGATCGATAGATCTAAAACTACATAGTTTTTTACTTAAGAGTATGAAGGGTGCTGAGAAATCATTTGTTAGTATGATTTCTCGTAATGGAAGTATACTCGTAATACAGCATACTCTAGTTCCAGATCTATTCACCTCCACAAGTTTGAAATATCCAGAGAAATCGTCCTCGTCAAAGATTATGTTGTATTCTTTTTGAGTACCATATTCTCTTACTTTGTACTCTAGTATTGAACTTGAGCTAGATATGGAATGAGGATATACCTTACACAGGGTCTGCTCATCTATACGGAGTTCTATAGGTATCCTTACCCTTGGTATTTCTATAGATACCTTCATGCACTTACAATTAATACTACCTTGAGGTTAATTAAAGTATATTACTTCGTACTATTCAGGACTATAGGTCTAGACTTTTTAGAAAGTACTTATGATGATCTATCAATACACCCTAAAGGGCGTATATTGAGCTCTGATGTAGATGAAGGAACCATAGAACATCTATTAAACTTTAATATAAAGCATAGGATCCCTGAGGAGAAATTCCACACACTAGTTTCGTTTGAGGGATGGTTAACTTTTCAAGGCCTAAAACCAGCTACCAGGTATAGGTATCTGGAAGTTGTAAGCGAGTTTCTTGAGTGGATGTATAGTCGTAGGTTAAGGTATGAAGATCTTAGCACTATGCTTCTCGAGGAATTTCTAGGTAAGATTAGAAGAAGAGGGGTTAAACAGAGTACACTCTCTTGGTACATAATCGGTGTCAGAAAGTTCCTCAGATATCTATACCATGTAACTGATGATGAAAGATTCAAGAATCTATATGAGAAGATAAGAGTCCCCATTAGGAGGACTACACTACCTGAGATACTCACTAGACAAGAGGTAGAGGCGTTATTAGCGGCTATAACTAACAAAAAGCACTGTGCACTCATAGCATTAATCTACGAGACAGGGTGTAGAGTAAGTGAAGCACTAAACCTTAGGATAGGTGATACCGAGGTCAGTAGACATGGTCTAAGAGTTACCTTTAGAAAAAGTAAGAGTGAACCTAGAAGAGTTTTACTTATCCTATACGCTGATCTAGTATCATCATGGCTTAAAGTACATAGAGCTAGACGCGATCCTAAAGCCTATCTATTCTATGGTAGGGATCCCTATAAGAAACTCTCTAGAAGTATGGTGTTTTATATAATCAAGAGAGCTGTAGCAAAGAGCGGGATTAATAAGAAGGTATATCCACATCTATTGCGTCATACAAGAGCTACTGAACTGTATAAGGTATTCAAAGAATTAGAAATGATGAAATGGTTTGGGTGGAGGACTAGAAGCATGATAGATGTCTACAGTAGAATATCCCAGGAAGATCTTGAGAACAAGTACCTGGAGAAAGTCGTGGGATTAAGTTCTAATGAAGGAGAGTATAAGTTAATTAAATGCAGTAATTGCGGAAGGTTAAACTTACCTGGTTCTCGTTTCTGTTGTAATTGTGGTGTTAAATTAATTTGATATTAGTCTGTTTTTTATTGTTCTTATGGTTTACGAGGAAACTTGTATTTACATACAGAGATGCTCTGTACCCGTTTTTCTCAAATCTTATCAGTCCTACTCTGGATAGTATTAGAATGTGCCCATATAAATTGCCTAATCCTATATTAAGCCTTCTACTCAACTCGTTAAAACTGCTACCTGGATTCTCTAGAAGGTAAAGCACTATCTGTCTCCTTATAGGGCTCTCGAGGGCTTCACTTATGCTTAATATCTTCCTCGGCATCACTTCACCTCATTGGAGTATACCGCTCAGCGTTACTATAATCAATAAGTAAAAAATATACTTTACCATTCAAAGTCCCCCTTAATTTTTAAGGAGATGAGTTAATTTATATTGGAGAGAAATTGAAGATTATACGATTAGTACCTATAGAAAAATCCCCCTCTATAGTACTTGAATTCCTAAAACATGAACTTCCTAAAAGAATACCCGGAATTGCTGTTGAGATTGAAGACCATGTGGTACATTTACCTCGTAGTACTTATAACTCCATCAGATGCCAGTACGACTCTGATGCCGTACTCGAGTTTCTTAAAGGGATCAAGATCCTTCATAGGGGTTTTAGGATATTAGGCCTAGCGGATGTAGATGCTTACTCCGACTATCTAAACTTCGTGTTTGGTCAAGCTGAGCTCTATGGTAGACATGCCGTAGTCTACCTTGTAAGGCTGAGACCTGAGTTTTATGGTTCTAAAGCCGATGAAAGATTATTTTTAGATAGAGTTTTAAAGGAAAGCTTACATGAGCTAGGACATACATTCGGATTACTACACTGTACTAGTACGAGTTGTGTGATGCGCTTTAGTAACTCTATTATCGACACCGACCTAAAACCACTCAAATTCTGTACAAACTGTTTACAGAAAATAATGAAATATCTCAGCTCTGAGATCTAGAATTATTCATCACTTGCACGAAGTATGAGTAGGCTTCTGCCAGTGTTGATACTTCCTCCACCTCCATATAGTAACCCCTTCTACGAAGTTCCTCCTCTAAATCGACCCATACAGCTCTATACACTACTATTTCGAGGATACCTATTTTCTCCTTGGATGGTATATATTTTATTACTTTACTTTGACCTCTTGGTACTAGGAACACTTTGATACCGTTTTCGGCAGCTACTAATGCCTTTTCAAGTATTCCTCCAACAGGTCCTATATTACCCTCTTCATCTATAGTTCCAGTTAAGCCTACATCTTTTCTTATATTATCACCTCTGAGTAGGGCCGTTATCATTACAGCTATAGCAGCTCCAGCGGAAGGACCATCTACAACTTGTACCTCCTTTTCAGCCTTAATGATAATGTACACATCATACGATTTTTGAACCCCTGAGATTTTAAGTGCTGCCTTTAAGGCCTTTTCAGCAGAGGCTTGAAGCTCTATTCCTATCTTGGGAGTGGTAGCTATGAAAACTCTGTTTTTTCCTGGAACTATCCTCAGATAGGCCTTCATCATTATTCCCTTCAATTCGTATGAAAATATATCTCGGGTTACCGTGTACACTCCGAATATAGGTATCCAATTATAATCTTGAAGCTCACCTGTGTATTCAGTAGAGGAGGAGGTTGGTAATTGTTGTAATATTGTATTAATCATGCGTTTTAATCTTATATTTTCTTCTGTTAACTTCTTGTACTCTCGTGATATATTATATAATGCATTCTTTAAATGTTCATTTTCTTCCCTTAATGTACGTATTTCAAAAGAAAGTTCCTCGATAGTCCTATTGTATTCTAATAGAATAGCCGATAGTGTTATATTGAGTAATATGCTTAATACCAGTGCTATGGTGGTAACTCTACTCATAGTCTCATCCTCTTTAGTCTTCTAAGTATGGGTATCTTCTCTATCACTTCTATGCTAATATACTCCCAATAAATTCCCTTTGGTCTCTCATATCTCCTATCAGTTTTAAGTACATTCTTTGGAGTAAATATTATATCTACTGGAACATCGTGTCTATTCATGGGTATTCTCTCGATAATCTGAATAGGGTGAACTGTAGTTACTATGGGTGTTAGTTCATCTATTAATTTTAGTTCCTTTAGTATAGCATACTCTAGATCGGAGTAGCCTCCTCCCTTCCCAAGTCTAGCCCCTTTCGTAGATACTGCAACACTACCCACTACCTTGAGATCTACGTGTAAATTAGAGGGGGGGAATACTGTTTTCACTCCATACTTAAAGGCGCCCTTTATAGTTGATGCCTCTCTTACCTTAGATTCAGGTATCTTACTACTGTCAAGAAGGAGAAAGCCTTCTCTTAATCTGGGTGTGGGCATTATCAATATTTTACCATCTCTAAGTGCCCTTTCTCTAACATATTTCTGGGGAGAATCTGGGTTTACAAAGATAACTTCAGCTTTTTTAAAACTCCTAGACCTACATAGTAGTTCAGCTGCTTCAAAACTCCCTACGAAGTTTGGAATTCTTCCAAAGCATGGTCTTGGGAAGGTAGCTATTCCTCTCTTCTCCATTGTTGTCCAAATGTTCATTCTCAATCTTTGCTTCTCGGTACTCATTAATTATCCGATATTTAACTATTGAAGTAGCGTAATAAATTAGTTATCTTAGATAGTGTTCCTTATCTACTTGTTTCTACTAATCTCTGTAGTACTAATACATCATTTCGTCAATTCATTGTAGTTGTACCATTGCATGGTATCCGAAATACTCCTTCTAGTAGCTTGATAGATAGATACCTTAATATATTCGAACACTTCAGAATATTACCAAGTCATACGGGTGATTGGTACGTGGTGATAGGAGAGCTAATAAGAGAGTTCCATTTTATATATTGTAATCTGAGGTGAGAATTACGAGCGATAAGGTAGATATAGTGGAGAGGAAGAGAAAGAGTAAGATGAGGTTGATAACAGTACACTTACCTGAACCCTACATAAAAGGACTTGAACAACTTGTAGAGATGGGGAGATATCCAAACAAAAGCGAGGCGATAAGAGTTGCTGTTAGAGATTTATTAGCAAATGAGTTGTGGAGTAACAGAGTGAATAGGATTAACTTTCTAAGTGCATAAATTATCCATTTCTAAAAATAAAGTACTTTTCTTCTCTCGACTCTCTCAATAGGGATTAATCATAAATTTATCCCTCCCTACTAGATTGGGGAGTCTATGGAATTGATAAGTACAGATGAGATGAAAATTCTAGAACTTAACTCACAGTTCCTAGGAGTGGATAACCTAACCCTTATGGAGAATGCTGGTAGAGCAGTAGCTGATGAGATAGTAAAGAAAGTCGGTAAAGTAACAGACCTCAGCGTAGTAGTACTCACAGGACTCGGAAATAATGGAGGAGATGGAATGGTCGCTGCGAGACATCTTGCCAGTAGAGGAGCTAAAGTAGTAGTTATTCTTGCCGACTCTCCTGAGAGAATAAGAACTAAAGAGGCTAAAGAGAACTTTGAGAGGATAAGTAATCTCTTCCAAACGATAGATATACTGGTCTACAAACCCGATAAGTTAGATCTAGTGAGAGATCTATGTGAAAAAGCCAATGTTATAATAGATGCATTACTGGGTACCGGTCTGAAGGGAGAAGTACGAGAACCTTATAGGACACTCATCTCCATACTCAACGAGTGTAAGGGGTATAAGGTAGCAGTTGATGTCCCCTCGGGTCTGAATCCTGATACGGGTGAAGTACATGGTGTGTCAGCTAAAGTGGATCTCACAATAACCTTCCATGCCATAAAGAGAGGATTAATAAAAAGAAAAGATCTAACAGGAGATTTAATAGTAGCCAACATAGGTATTCCAAAAGAGTCTGAATTGATAGTAGGACCAGGAGACTTAGTGCTCAGCTTAAAACCACGAGTTCCCGAGTCGAAAAAGGGTGATTATGGTAGAGTACTAGTAATAGGGGGATCAGATATATTCTCTGGTGCCCCTGCATTAACAGCCCTAGCAGCTCAAAGTGTAGGTGTGGATATAGCTATAGTAGCTTCTCCCAGTTCAGTAACTAATTCCATAAGGAGTTTTTCACCTACACTAATAGTTCATGATATAGGAGCCGATTATCTGAATCTCGAATGTGTAGATAAAATAATGAGGATAATTGAAAGGGTGGATGCTATAGCCATAGGTCCAGGGTTAGGAGTTAGAGAGGAGACATTTAATGCTGTACTAGACATTCTCAGAAGAACACCCAAGGATAAACCTATAGTCATAGATGCTGATGCACTTAAAGCCCTAGCTAAGGAAATAGGAGTAGTAGAGGGGAAAAGAGCAGTACTCACACCCCATGCTGGCGAGTTCAAAATACTCTTCGGCATAACTTTATCAAAGGATTACAGAGAGAGAATGAGGAAAGTTGAGAAGAGAGCGAGAGAATTAAGGTTGACAATATTACTTAAGGGTCCATGGGACATAATCTCTAATGGAGAGAAGACTAAGATCAATATAACTGGAAATGCTTGGATGACAGTAGGTGGAACAGGTGATGTACTGACAGGTATAGTCGTAGCATTTCTGGCTCAAGGTTGTAGTACTTTTAGGGCTGCATGTGCCGCCGCCTTTATTAATGGTCTTGCTGGAGACTATGTAGTCGAGACTAAGGGTGGTCATATATCCCCTATTGATCTGATCAATACTATACCCATTCTACTCACAAAGTACGAAAAAGCTGTAAAAATTCATCCAGCTGTTAAGAAGAGCTTAAGGTCTCTTCTAACATAGATCCTTCATAAAGCCGATCAAATAGTATTCAGTATTTTCATAGAGAACATTATTAAGTAAACTACAAACTCACAATTTAAGCTCGAAGTAAATAGGAGCTATCGTTCATTTAAAGAACACTTTAAGAACTAGTCCTCTTAATTAAAGTGAGTATGAGCTCGATACTATGGAAAATTAGAGAGTTTGGGAAAAAAGAATGTAGACTCTGTGGTAGAAAGTCTGTTCTTATCTCAGAGATAATAGGCGTATGCGTAGATTGTTTAAGAAAGAGACCTGAAGAAGCACTCCCAATAGCTTTGAAAGGCCATGAAAAGAGTAGATCAAAATTCAAACTTCCGACAACCCCACCCAAGAAGGGGAAAGTTACATGTGATATTTGTGCTAATAGGTGCTCTCCCTTGAAGAACGAACTTAGCTTCTGTGGTCTAGTCTCCTCAGACTCTAACAAACTTATTCGAATTGCGGGTACAAAGGATATGGGTATATGTTCATGGTATTATGATCCTTTACCTACGAACTGTGTAGCGGGGTGGTTCTGTCCAGGTAGTACCGGGATAGGATATCCCAAGTTCTCAGTATCCGAGCGAGGAGCTGAAAGAGGATACTATAATCTAGCCGTATTCTACGGAGCCTGTAACTTAGATTGTCTATTTTGTCAAAATTGGCAATGGCGTGAATATGTTAAAAGATTAAACCCTGTAATGAGCGCAGAAGAACTCTTCAGTAAAGTTAATAGCAGAGTTACCTGTATATGTTTCTTCGGCGGAGATCCAACACCACAAGTATTACATGCACTAGAGGTCTGTAAACTAGCTCTTGAATATGTTGAGGATACTGGTAGGATATTGAGGATATGTTGGGAGACGAATGGTCTTGTTAATCCCCAGCTATTAAAACGTATGAGTGAATATTCCCTTAGAACAGGTGGTATAGTGAAATTTGACATAAAGGCATGGACTCCTTCTGTGTACAAAGCACTAACCGGTGTAGATCCCGCATGGCTCTTCGATAATGTAAAATTAGTAGTGGATATGAGTCAGGAGAGAGAGGAAGTACCCCTTTTTACTGCTAGTACCTTGTTAGTACCAGGTTATGTAGATGAACATGAAATTAGAATGATTGCAAGATTTCTAGCTAGCCTAGATACAGATATTCCATATTCTCTACTAGCTTTTCATCCAGACTACCTAATGAACGACCTCCCTCCTACTAGTAGGACTCATGCTATGAGAGCATTAAAAGCAGCAAAAGAGGAAGGTCTTAGGAGATTAAACATTGGGAATCCATGGCTACTAGGAGATTACTACTAGTCATGTCTCACACACTACAAATGTCTTAAATATCTCTTTTCCATAACTCTAAAATGATAGGTTTGAGAGATGAGGCTCAAAGGATGGGTTAATTACAAGAGAGAGCTAGGGGGCATAATCTTTATTGAAATGTTATCGGAAAACTCTCTAGAACCAGTAACTGTAGTGATTAAAAAGAAGGAGAATGCACAAGCATGGAATATTGCTAGAAGTATAAAGCTAGGTTCAGCTATTCTAGTAGAAGGAACCTATCCTCCTAAGAGCATGAGTAAACGTGGTAGAGAATTTAGAGCTGAAAAGATTGAAATCATGTCTAAACCCGAGGCTCCACTCCCGGTAGATCCTTCTCTAAAGACTAGTATGCATTTTGATACTAGACTCAGGTATAGATACTTACTTCTAAGAACAAAAGAGGAGAGAGCTCTATTCAAGATTAGAGCGGAGGTGCTTAAAACAGCTAGAGAGTTCTTAGAGAGAAAGGGATTTCTAGAGGTTAATACACCAAAGATATGTGGTGCAGGAGCTGAAGGAGGAGCTACAGTATTCGAGCTAGAGTATTTTGGAAGAAGGGCATTTCTAGCTCAAAGTCCTCAGTTATATAAGCAAATGCTGATGGCTGGACTTACAAAGGTATACGAGATAACACCCTACTTCAGGGCTGAAAAACATCATACTACCAGACATCTTAATGAGAGTTGGGCCATAGATCTAGAAATGGGATTCATAAGTGGAATGGAAGAAGTCATGAACCTACTAGAAGAACTTGTATGTTACATCCTCAAAGAGATCAGAAAGAGGAGTGAAGAAGAGCTGGAGATCCTAGGAGTAGAAATTACCATACCTAGAAGGCCATTTGCCAGACTAGAGTACAATGAGGTTCTTGAAATGCTTGAAGAGGAAGGAGTTCACCTAGAGTGGGGAGAAGATTTAGGAGATACTGAAGAGAGAGCGCTTGGTGAGATCATGAAAAACCGTGGTTATGATATATACTTCATAATCCACTATCCCTGGAGAGTAAAACAATTCTATATAATGAGAGAGGGAGAGCTAAGTAGATCCTTTGACCTCGATTATCGAGGACTTGAAATTTCTTCAGGAGGGCAAAGAGAACACAGATATGAGGAACTAGTTAGAAATATTAGAGAAAAGGGTCTAAATCCTATAGATTTCGAATTCTATCTGGAGGCTTTTAAGTATGGAATGCCCCCTCACGGAGGATGTGGTGTAGGCGTAGAGAGACTTCTAATGAAGATGCTAAATATAGAGAACATAAGGGAGACCATACTCTTCCCAAGAGATATACAGAGACTAATTCCATGATCCCTCTAGAATTGATGTTACTCTGGTCGAAAGGTTCTTATTAGACCGTTGAGCTAAGATGAGGGAGGTATGAATGAGTAAGCCTATAGAGGAGAGCACTTCCATATTCTATTGTAACTCTGCAATGTCCTTATGTCAACTTGCAATGAACCTATACTCTCAAGGTAAGTATAAAGAGGGGGCTGCCATCTGTAAGTTTGTAGCATCCTTATGTGCTAAGAAGCCCTTAAAAGCCTGTGTCTCAGAATCTAAATTGTGCTACTTAGCAGCAACCCTATTTGAAGCTGAAAATATTGAAGAAGGTACTAAGTATTGCAATAAAGCCAGAGCCCTATGTCCGAGGAATTTTAGAGTAGTAGGTGATTGAACATGAGCTGGACCAAAATTGTAGAACTTGAGAGACCCAATATAAAGGATGTAGTACTGATTCAAGGACTACCAGGTCTAGGCCTAGTGGGCAAGCTTACAGTAGACTATATCGTAACTGAGCTCAAGCTTAAGAAATTTGCAGAACTATACTCAAACAATCTTATGCTTCCTGACGGTAAGGCGGGAGTCATAATAAATATGTATGGAGTGTTCGAACTACCTCGTTATGAGTTCTTCTATCATATTACCAGTAATGAAAATCTAGTATTCCTGGCCGGTAATACTCAACCAGTTTCATGGGCTCAATACGAGGTATCAGAAAAAGTACTAAATTACCTAGTTAATAACTTCGGAGTGAAACTGGTCATATCAGTATGTGGTACTGTAGCTAGAGGAAGAGATAAAGAGATATTTATAGCCTCTAATGATGAAGAATTACTTAAAGACTGGGCTACAAAGTACGACTTGAAGATATCAAGTGAGGGGACGATAACGGGAGCGGCCGGATTACTGCCAGGACTTGCGAAACTTTATGGTATAAAAGGAGTTTCCCTTATGGGTCCAGTAGGACAGATCTATCCAGATCCCATAGCCGCTAAGTTATTATTACAATTGCTTGATAAAATGTTCAATCTGAATCTAGACTACACTAAAATAGATATTCTAATACAGGATATGAGAAAGAGAGCAGAGATTATAAGAGGATTGATAAGGCATGCTAGAGCTGAGACTACTAGAAGGGAGGAGAGAGAGGAGAGAGAACCCTGGTACTATGTATAGCTCATAATCTTAGGAAAGATCCTCAATTCGAGAACTGAGAGAACCTCCTACGATGTAACGATGAGGGGAATATTTATATTCCTAAGTACCTTAGGAATACGAAGACAGCGCACTAGTGAAGCCAGAGGAAGTGATGAACAATGTCGGGGCAGGCACAGGAGGGAGTAATATACGTAGGTAGGAAGCCAGCACCAAACTACGTCTTAGCAGTAGTAACACAATTTCAACAGGGATCTAAAAAAGTGACTTTGAAAGCTAGAGGAAGAGCGATAACCAGAGCTGTAGATGTAGCTGAATTAGCTAGAAGATTTATGCCAGGAAAAATAGAGTACGGAGACATAAAAATAGGTAGTGAGAGCTTAGGAGAGCCTGGTAAAGAGAGGACAGTGTCTACAATAGAAATAGTACTCGAGTACAAAGAGAGTGCATAGCTATAAAATCGATAATTTTTTCCATTAGGTGATTTAATTTGAATAAGAAATCAGATAAAATAAGGTATGTAAAACTTAGCAAGCTTGAAGACCTAGTAAGATTAAGTACAGCTCATGGCCTCTCTTTTATTTATCATCTAAAAGTTAATAAAGGACATTTATACTTCGTGTACACTAGTAATGCTAACATAATATCTTTTGTGGTTACGGATAGAGGAATAAAAAAGAAGTACATTGTCTATAATACTTTTGAAGATAAAGTGACGTTCTCTAATGAGTTTAATCCCAATACTAAATCCAACTACATCAAAGTACTTGAAGTAGAAAAGCAGAATATCGTACCAGAGGAACTCATATAGTACTAGTTACAACTACATGAGGATTTAATCCTATATAGGACATGGCTCTAGAGACTACTTCGAATACGTCCACCATATTAGGAGGCTTCAGTAAGTGTGAGTACCCTTTAGTTCTATAATCACTAGCACCAAATCCCTCGATGTATGGCATAAAACCAAGTTCCATCAATTTCTCACATAATGTTCTCTCGAGATCTTCTTGTGTAATGGCATATACAACTCCCTCTATGTGCACTTTACTCGAAATTGTCAGATGATCTATATGCCATCTTACTTTTTTACGTTTAATGTAATGGCGATTAACTCTAGCTAGAATTCCACCGGAACCTCTTGCTGATCCTAGATAGATGTACCTTCCCTTAGCTATATTGATTTGTCCAAGAGACCTTATGAATGTACTAATTGTACTTCTCACTAGTAATACTAATACATAGATACCTGGATCTCTGGGTAACAAGGAGATCATGTTGCCTATAGAGATCCCCTATACTAAACTTTATAGATAGATGGACAAAAAAATTTCTTAAAGTGAATGACTAATGCGTTTTCTCCTCTTCATTGCTAATTTATGCTCTAAGCTATACTTTTCCAGTTCCTTTAGTATCTCTGGATACCTTTTAACCAACTTGTCTACTAAATGTAAATATCTTGCCACTCGTACGCTTTCAGAAGAAATCCTTATCAAGCGATCCGTATCTACTAAGACGTAGTGCTCTCTGGGGATGTCTTCGTTAAGAATGTACTCAGCTTCGTTAACGCTAGCATGAACTGTAAAACAGTGTGGACTCCCTTCTACTGTGACAACTATTATCCTTTTTGGCCTGCTACTCCTAATTATACTGGCAATTTTTCCATAATACAGTGCACTTTCCCTTTCTGGGCACACTAATAGTACTTCTCTATTCTTAGTCAGTTTCTCGAATATCTTGGCATTAACCCTCGAAAGACATGCTGATGTTATTACCAGCTCTCTTTCTCTTAGTTTCGGTGTCTTAACCCATGTTGATAGAAGCCATTGATTATAGATACTCATCTCTCCTCATGAATATACTAAAGAGGCGGCTATAAAAATTAAGCCATTATTCTAATATTTGCTTGAAAAGTTAGGGTCTTTGTTTTTTAGATATTTTGATAGAAGTAGGAATACACAGAGATCACCACACATATTACAGGAAGGAACTTTAATCCCATATTGTTCATGAATACTTTTAGCCCTTTTAGGATCTATACTCATATTTACTACCTTGTCCCATTGAAGTTTTCTTTTATATATACTAATTTTAAGATCTTTTTCCATAGCTTTACTACCCAGTTTTACTATATCTCCTGCATGGGCAGCTATTCTCGCAGCTATTAATCCCTCTTTCACCTGCTCTGGATTTGGTAAGCTCAAGTGCTCTGCAGGTGTTAGATAACATATGAAATCAGCACCTTCAGCAGCAGCTATAGCCGCCCCTATAGCTGATGATATATGATCATATCCGATTGAGATATCTGTCACTAGAGGCCCTAGGACATAGTAAGGTGCGCCATCCGTTAAGCTTTTCATAAGCCTTACATCAGTAGCTATTTTATTTAGCGGTACATGTCCGGGGCCTTCTACCATTACTTGAACTCCACGTTTACGCGCTCTTTTCAGTAATTTAGCATTAACGATTAGCTCGCTTATTTGAAAATGATCTAACGCATCTGTAAGTGCTCCTGGCCTGAGAGCATCTCCTAGGCTTATTACGGCATCGTACTCTGTAAAGAGGTCTAGGATATAGTCCCAGTTACTATAGTAGGGGTTTTCACAATTATTCTCTAACATCCAGACTGCAAGTATAGATCCTCCTCGACTCACAATATATTCTGTACGATTACCTTCTAGAGTACTTTTAGCCAGCTCTAATGTTATACCAGCATGGATAGTCATAAAGTCTACACTATCTTTAAGATGCTTCTCTAGAGTTTTTATGAAATCGTCTTCATCAGGCATACTCCCCTTAGTTTTCACTGCTTCTATATAGGTTTGATATACTGGAACTGTTCCAAAGGGTAGCGTACTCTCTTTAAGTAGCCTCCTTCTTATCCTATCCAAGTCCCCTCCTGTACTCAAATCCATTATCGAATCTGCTCCATACTCCATAGCTATCCTGACCTTCTCTATTTCCATTTCTAAGTCTATAACAGAGGGACTTGTACCCACATTGACATTGACTTTAGTCCTTAACCCCTCACCTACTCCTACTATTTTGATACCCCGCCTCTTCACATTTCTCAATACTACTACTTTTCCTAGTGCTACTCTTTCCCTTAACTTATTTATGGATAAACCTTCCTCCTTAGCTATAACCTTTAACTCTTCTGGTATAGCGCCTGTTCTAGCTATAGACATTATAGTTTTCATACTACTCCTCTAATTCTATATCGTTAAGGCTAATTTAAGCTCACCTCTTAAACTATAATTCCCGTTATTTATAGTTGTAGGACTGGTAATACTTCCAACGAAAAGAGGTAGGAATATAAGTTAATTTGAAGAGAAAAGAGCGTATGAAGATGAACCCATCTAATAGGAGTTACTACCTCCCTGAAAATATAGGAAAAGCTGAGATCTACCATGATAAATGGATAGATTTCAACAAAAACGGTACTATGGATCTATACGAAAATCCTGAAGCTCCAATTGAGGAAAGAATAGAAGATCTACTATCCAGAATGACTCTTGAGGAGAAGATAGCTCAGTTACAATCTGGACAGTACATCCCTACACATGGAATAGGGAACCTCACATGTGTACTAAGAGAATTACCGCCAAAAGAGAGCGCTATTAAAGCTAATGAACTCCAGGCATATGCTATAGAGAATACACGTCTAGGTATTCCTGTTATAATCCACGATGAATGCCTTCATGGTTGTATGGCTAAGTTCTCCACGAGTTTTCCCCAAGCCATAGCCTTAGCTGCTACATGGGATCCAGAATTAGTCTATAAAGTCGCTAAAGCTATAGCTAAGGAGACTAGAGCTAGGGGAATACACCAATGTCTCTCTCCTGTAGTGAATATTGTAAGAGATGTTAGAGCAGGGAGAACTGAAGAAAGCTATGGTGAAGATCCCTATCTAACAGCAGTAATGGGAGCTGCGTTCTGTAGGGCACTTCGCGAAGAAGGAGTTATTGCCACGCCTAAGCACTTTGTAGCTAATTTTGTAGGTGATGGAGGTAGAGATAGTAATGAAATACACTTTTCCGAGCGTATCCTCAGAGAGATATACTTCCCTGGTTTTAAAGAGAGTATAAAGGCAGGAGCTCTCTCGATAATGGCCGCATATAATTCATTAGACGGAATACCATGCTCTAGTAATAGGTGGCTTCTTACTGAAGTATTAAGAGAGGAATGGGGATTTGAAGGATTTGTTGTCTCAGATTACAATTCTGTTACTGGAATACTCCATAAGCACTGTGTAGCTGAAACCGAAGAGGAAACTGCTAAACTAGCTATTGAAGCAGGACTTGATGTAGAGTTTCCGAGAGTAGCGATCTATGGTGAACCCCTTCTTAGAGCTGTTAAAAAGGGAATGATCTCAGAGGATACAATTGATGAAGCTGTTCGTAGAGTACTGAGAGCTAAATTCCTAATAGGTCTATTCGATAATCCCTTTACTAATCCAGAAGAGGCAGAAAAAGTATGTGGTTGTAAAGAACATAGTGAACTAGCACTTCAAGCTGCGAGAAAAGCTATAGTACTCCTCAAGAACGAGGGAAACATACTACCATTAGATAAAGATAAGATAAGGTCTATTGCTGTTCTAGGACCTCTCTCCGACCAGCTAAGATTGGGGGGGTATAGCGGTATCCCACCTCATACGGTAACTCCCTTAGAGGGAATAAAACTCAAGGTAAAAAGGGGAACGAAAGTATACCACACGAGAGGGTGCCAGATAACTATTGGTAAGTACTTCCCTATACCATCTAAATACCTGAGACCACCCGATGCTAAACCAGGAGAATATGGACTAAAAGGAGAGTATTTCGACAATCCAAATCTTGAGGGAGACCCTGTTCTTGTAAGAATAGATAAAACTATAAGTTTTGACTGGAACCTCGGATCACCTGATCCGAGAATACCTCCTGATAACTTCTCAGTGCGATGGACAGGAAAACTTATACCTCCCGAGACGAGGACATATGAAATAGCATTATCCACTGACGATGGTGTTAGATTCTGGCTTAATGGTAAGCTACTCATAGATTCCTGGCACGATAGACCGGTAACCACGGATAAGGTTCAAGTGAAATTAGAAGCTGGAAAGGAGTACGATATTAAAATAGAGTACTATGAACATCGAGGTTTCGCTGTAGCTCAATTAGGATGGGATTACAGAGAGCTACCAGAGGAGATTGAAAAAGCTATCGACATTGCAAAGAAGTCAGATGTAGCCATCATATTTGTAGGTATAATTGAGGGGGAGGGGAAGGATAGAGCTATTCTCGAATTGCCAGGACTTCAAGAATTACTAATCGAGGAGGTGCTCAAGACAGGAACTCCAACCATAGTAGTACTCATGACAGGAAGTGCAGTGACTGGTAATTGGATAAAAGACGTACCGGCGATACTACAGGCGTGGTATCCAGGACAAGAGGGAGGAATAGCTATCGCTGAAGTACTATTTGGTGAATATAATCCGGGAGGAAAACTACCGTTTACATGGCCTCAATACGTAGGTCAACTTCCTCTGTACTATAATTATAAACCTACTGGAAGAGGGTACGATTATGTTGATATGCCCGGTACGCCACTCTTTCCCTTCGGACACGGTCTTAGCTACACCAAGTTCTCCTACAGTAACCTGAGAATAGAGGAGAAAGAGGGTGGGAGAATAGAAGTAAGCGTTGATATAGAGAACATAGGTGATAGAGAGGGTGATGAAGTTGTACAACTCTATATACACGACGTAGTAGCTAGTGTTGCAAGACCTGTTAAAGAATTAAAAGGATTCAAACGTATAACACTAAAACCAGGAGAAAAGGCGACAGTAAACTTCACTATTTCCCCAGATGATTTGGCACTTTTTGATATGAATATGCACAGAGTTGTTGAACCCGGTATTTTTGAAGTAATGGTAGGTAGTTCTTCAGAGGATATTAGACTTCGAGGAACTTTTAGAATTAAGCAGAAGATCACTGCAAAGTATGACTGTACTTCCTTAGAGGTTAATAAAAAGAGTATTAAAGCTGATGAAACGTTAATTGTTAAGACAAGAGTTAGGAATATAGGACTAATCTCAGATATAATCACAGTTAAGCTATATGTTGATAAAAGAGAGCTTAGATCGCAACGAATAGACCTATCTCCTGCTGAAGAACGTGAAATAGTCTTCAAAGTAAGGTTAAAGGAAAGAGGAAAACATGAACTTACTATAGGCATACCTGAGCCTAAGCTCAGTACTACTATTGAAGTAGTATAATTTAAGTAAAATATTTTTTCTCCCTTAGTTTATTATAATAACTTTGTCTCATGACCATTTAAACTGATAATAGTGATCTAGTGTTAAAGGCTACATGTACTATGTGGGAGCATATTTAAGTATAGGGTAAAAATGTATAATTAGAATGGATAGATACTTATTGCGTAAAAGTGTTCTAGAAACACTAAGACAAGCTAGGAATGAGATTTTAACACCACCAATACAGTTAGGCAGCATAAAACTTCTAAATAAAAGTGATGAGTTAAAGGTTAAGATAATGGACGGTACTCTTTTCATAGAGCTTGGAACTACTTTATTAAGAGATTCCGACTGGCGTGAAGTATTACTATGGAAGCTTAGACATGAACTCTCTCATATTCACTACTGTCCCTATGATGTCAGAACAGCTCATCAACTTGAGAGAACAGCATTCGAAGTGTTAAAGGACTGGAAGTTAGCACATAATACATTCCTACTCTTCGCTGATCTAATGGTGGATCTAGTGTACCTACCCAGAATATCTTTAGACCTCCCCCTTCATATAGTGCATAAGTTTAGAAGATCACCAACTGGTATGAACATATTGCTATACGCTATTTATAAAAGATTACTTAAAGAGTCTATTCCAGATTATAAACTCGATAAATTATTACATAGTTATTCGAGAGATATACTTGAGGTCGTATTCTCAGGAAGAACATGGATGGATAGACAAAGATTAATCTCTGCCATAATACTAAGATTAATCACAGAAAATCCTAAAATAAGAAAAAATATAGAACATAGTGCTCCTCTTAGCCTTTCTACAGTGGAGGATGTAAAAGGAGATTGGTTCGAAAGTATGAAAAGGGTATATGGTGGAATAAAGAATCCAAAAGAAGCGCATGCTTTCTATGAAAACTGGATAAAACCTAGATATCCTGAAAATCCTGACAATATAGTGTCTAATCTTAAGAAAATGGAAAAGATGGGCTTAAAAAGATATCTGAAGAAAGGAGAAAGTAAAGGAGAGAAAGGGAGAGGAGAAGAACCCCCTCTACCAACTTCAAAATCTAAACCGCTAAGAAAAATAAAGAGAGAAGAGTTAGAAGACGCCATATGGAGAAGCCTTTGGTATAAGTCCAGAGCCGAGAACTGTCTAGTAGAGTATTTCTCTGATAGTAAAATAATGAGACATACATGGTCGGAAGCCACTTACCCCATAGACTGGACTCCAGAAGATGATATAGAAGATCTGGATATTGATTCAACTCTTGAAGATGGAGCTCCTATACCTGAGTTAAATACTGTAATGTGGATTAAGAGAAAAACCTCAATGGGAAGTGTAATGAGTTCGGAGTCTAGCCCCTCAGTAATAATAGTATTGGATTCAAGTAGGAGCATGATGAATAATTTTGACCATGCCGCTATTGCAGCATTCATATTACTCATAAGTGCTAGAAAGAGTGGAGGAAAAACCGCTATTATTAATTTCTCTACTAAGTATCTAGTAGCTGATTGGAAATCGAGTGAAAGAGTGAAAGATGTACTACTAGCTATTAAAATGGGAGAATATACAATACTTCCATTTCACATAATAGCATCTTTATTAGAGAGATTAAATGAAAGAGTATTCATAAATATAATTACCGATTGTGGATGGCAAAATATCCATGAGGCTCTTCCTCAACTTAATGAGATTATTAGACAGGGGCATAAAGTCACTATATTCCACCTCTATGGTTGGAGATATGATAAGAATTTAACATTACTCGATAAAGAGGGGATTGAAATTATTAGGACCACAGATCCCACTCATGAACTTAATAAACTAGCCCTAGATGTAGCTAGTAGAATTTACGAAAAAAGTCAATATACTTACTGGTTTAGCTGACAAAAATTACTCTATTCGTACACTATTTATAATATCTATTAATTTTTTCATGCAAATTTCAGATGCATACTCTCCCATTGCTGAGAAGTCTGCTCCTCCCGGCTTGAGGAGAAGTTCCTCCGGTAGCTCTCCTACAGGTCTCCAGTGCGTCTCAAGGGATAGATAACCTTCATATCCATCTCTTATAAGGGCTTTTATCTGTTCTCTATAGTTCACTTCTCCATCTCCCACAGGTCTAGTCTCAGGTTTACCTGATTTTCCTTTTCTTACAGCATCTTTAACATGTATATGAACTATATCTCCTTTTATGAAATTATAACCATCTGGATAGGGTATTTCTCCTTCAGGATCGTATATATCGTTTCCAGGATCCCAGAGGGCCTTTACGTTCTTAGATTCTATAGACTTTAGAAACTGCGCTAACCTTCTAGCATTATTCACAAATGTAGAGTACTCATTTTCAATAGCTAAAATTACCCCCTCACTTTCTACTATTTCAAGAGGCTTTGAGAACTTTTCAACTATAATATCGAGGTATTCATCTAGTGTTCCCTTTCTCCAGAAGGTGAAGCCTCTAACTATGTCGGTATCTAGTGCCTTAGCGAGTTCTATGCATTTTTTCAGAATATCTATATGTTGTCTATATTCATCTTCACTATCTATATCCGCCTTAAAGAAAGGTGATGCTATTGCACTTACGGCGATATTATTACCGTGAAGTATCCTTCGTATCTTGGATGCGTCTTTGATGAGATCTTGAGGTTTTTTATTCCATAGTGTCCTTATCTCTACGCCATCTAAATTGAACTTCTTGGCAAAGGAGACTATTCTCTCTAAATCCTGCGATACTTCGTCAGATATTACTGATAGCTTGAACATACGACCACCACTATTTTTCCCTATCCCAACTTATAATCTTCACTACTTATCGTAATAGTATCCTCTAGTGTAAATGGCAAATTAGAGCACTAAGTATATTCAAATGAGAAAATCTTTCGATTTGTAATAAAAAACGATTTATATTACTCCTAGGTATAATTCTTGGGTAAACATATGCAGGTAATAGAAATACCGCACTTCACTATGATTGCAACGTTATTATCGATAAGCACTCTAATACTAATGATAGCAGTAATAATCATAGTACATAAGATATCCAAGCACATGAAGACCCTAAGTAGCAAAGTATCATCTATGTCCGAATCCATGGAGAAGACCCTAGGTATAACGGGAAAGATAGCGGAGTTGAGTGATGCTGTAGAGAGCATCAGAAGAAGACTCGCCTCATTATCTATCAAAGATATAGAGGAGTCAATTTTCGATCTTACTCGGGTACTTCAGAAAATGTCACAACTACTATCACAACAAGCTATAACTTCTCATAGACGTACGATCCCGGTAGAAAGAGAACCTGAAATACAGATACCAACAGAGATGACAAGTATAGATGAGCTCAGTCCAATAGTAGTCTTCAGATATGATGGAACAGTAGTCGAATATAGTGGTATAGAACAACCGACAAAGAAGGTAGCATACATAGTAGAGTCTATTAGAAGCTTAGACGAAGCTGAGGTCAAAAACGATGTAATACTCATGCCAGAGATTGCAGTATTAAAATTACCAATGGGCCTCTACGCGGCTATCTTCAAAAGGATAAATAATGTAGATCACGCGTTAAAAATTCGTGAAGTACTAAGCAAGTACGTGGAGGGATATCGTGGAAGCTGAAAAAATTAAAGAGATTGCTAGTTCATTAATAAAAGGAGCGAGAGGAAATATAGAAGTAGTTGTTATAGCATCTGAGGACGGATTACCACTAGCGACAGAGGTATTAGGAAAGCCCGTAGATACTGATGCCGTGGCAGCTGTGGGTGCTGCTATCTCTGGTGCTACAGGATCCCTTATTGCAATGTTTGAAAGCGAAAGCGGAAAAGAGGTGGTCCAGCCTAGAATGATAGATACTGTACTTCCAGACGGAAGACACTTGATAGTAAAGCCTGTGGGTAATGTCCTTATATGCACGCTTACTTCAACAAGTCCAAATCTAGGACTCATATTCCTGCTTCTCGAAAGTATGGATCAAATAAAGGAATGAGGTTCCTGTCTAAAGCCTTTTATACATTACTTTCAACTTCTAATGGAGTTCTTAATGAAAGCAGCAGTATTAAGTCCAGCGAAAGATCTGAGAATAGTTGACATAGAAAAGCCTAGACCAAGACTAGGTGAAATACTCATAGAGGTCAAGGTTTCTACAATCTGTCCAACAGATCTCAGAAAGTACCTAGGCCACACTAGAATAATCTCACCTTTAATATTAGGTCATGAGTTCTCCGGTGTAGTCGCTGAACTGGGGGAGAGAGTGGTGAATGTCGAATTACAAGATAGAGTTACAGTATTTCCAGTATATCCCTGTGGTAAATGCAGATATTGTAAGAAGGAACAGTATAACCTATGTAATAAGCCTAGTGGTATAGGAGGATTAATAGAGCTCGGAGAGAAAATAAATGGAAGCTTCGCTGAATACATAGTAGTTCGTGCTGAAAATGTATTTAAACTCCCAGAAAGCTTAAGTTTCGAGGAAGGAGCTCTAATAGAGCCACTAGCAGCAGCTCTCAGAGGAGTACTTCAATCCAACGTTAAACCTGGTGATATCTCTCTAGTCATGGGAGCAGGACCTATGGGATTACTTCAGGTAATGTTACTTAAGGTAGCGGGGGCTACAAAAGTTATAGTGAGTGAGCCATTACCTCACAGAAGAAATTGGGCAAAGGAATTTGGTGCTGATGTTGTAGTGGATCCCTATGCTGAGGATCTTAAGGAAGTGGTAGATTCCGAGACTGAAGGTTATGGAGTAAATGAAGTGCTCATCTCTACGGGGGGTAGTGTTGAAGCTGACCTAGTACCTCAGGCTCTAGAACTAACCTCTAAATCAGGTACAGTAGTAGTATTCGCTGGGACATGGCCTTTAAAGCTCGCAGAGATAAACCCTAATCTAATACACTATGGAGAACGAAGGATAGTCGGAAGTTTTCTATATACTATAGAGGACTTTCAACGAGCTCTTAAACTAGCTACTTCAGGTAAACTAAAATTATCTCGTATTATTACCCATAGGTATACTTTAGAGAAGATTAAGGAGGCATTTGAAGTAGTAATATCAAAAAAAGGTCTCAAAGTAGCTATACTACCTTAAAAGTAATATTGAGTATCAAATTTTTGCTTTAAGAATCTCTAACCTAGGTGAAAGAAGGAAGAATGTATCTGATTAATAACATAATTGTCTGTCGGTCACAAGTCCTATATAAGCAATCATTTTATCTACATAGCAGAATATATAAGTAAATGTCGATAGAGACATAATGTAGTCAATAAGAGAAGAGAGTGGAAGTATGAGTGTAATGTACAGGCTAGTTGCAGTGGTTGTATTAATCTCATTAGTGCTCGCAGTCTTCAATCACATGGGAATAGCTAAACCGGTAAAAACTCTGATTAGAGGAGAAGTAAGAGATATCAAAGGGTCACCTGTCTCAAACACTCTTATAGTAGTATGGAGTGAACAGAGGATAACAATAATAGGTCACACAGCCACCTCAGAAAACGGAAGCTTTACTCTAGAAGTAGAGCTTGATCCTCGTTGTAGCCTATATATTTTTCCTTTAAATGATAAATGGACTGAGGTTATATATACTCCACTCTACATGACCCTCCCAGGCACTAAAGGAATAAGAGAGATTAAGGTAAATGCTATCGTAAGACCAGTTGCCTATATTAATGTTACGGGAGAAGTAATATATATAGGCGGTAGTTGGGAACCTAACTTTGTACTCGAACTTCTAGGTGAAATTAAAGGGAAAAGAAAACCACTTAGTGAGATAATATCCTGTGGTAATACTACTATAGAGTTCTCAAACAGAACTCTTGTCGAGAGTCCGCTTAAGCTTATCGATACCTATGGTACAAGAGATCATCCTCTTGTCTATCATAGAATTTATAGAGAAGGGATAACCCCTGTGAATATTATAGGTAGGAGAAAGGCTATTGTTCCAGCAGGTACTAATATCTTAGTTAAAGTGAGAACTACAGTTTACGATAAAAGGCCTGAGGTCTCTCCACCTATACGGACATTTGAATTCACAGTGAGACCGGAAAGACCTTTAAAAAGAGGAGAAGTATTTATCCTTGACCTTACAAAAGAATCACTATCGAGATTTGGAATGATCGAAGTTCTGAAGAACGATATAAGAATCGCCAGAAGGGAAATAGCAAAAGCTGAGCTCCTAGGATTATACTTAGCTGATGAACGAAGTATGCTTAGAAAGGCTGAGGCTCTTATAGAGCTAGCTGAGGAAAACATGGAGAAGATGGATCCCCAGGAGATAAGGAGTCTGCTGGAAAGAGCATATGTCATAGCCAGAATCACAATAATTAGGAGAATAGAGTTCATGAAAGCCGTCGCCCTAGAGGGAGCAAGCTTCCTACCTTACTTTTTATCGCTATTCGCTGTTGCAATAGGATATTACCTACATGAGGAGAACAAGAGAAAGTTTATGACCTTCACCTTAGTATTTATCCTGTTTAATGCAATATTCATAGTGGCATATCCAGGCTTTATGTTAATGTATACTCATAGACGTGACCTCTTCTTCATTAACCTGGCGCTAAGCTACCTAATAGTAGCCTTTTTGATATTCTACCTCCCTCGCAGAATTAGGGAGGCAGAACTTCCAACTCTGATGAGAAGGGGATCATTGATAGCAATTACCTTTTCCATTGCCAAGAGGTATTCTAGACTTAAAAAGACAAGAACATTAATAACAGTCTTCTCATTAACAGCTCTCATCTGGGCGTTTACAGTCTTAGCATCCATATCTACAGTATATGGTATGGTAGAAGAAGGATTCACTCCAAGTATTAAGACTGAAGGAATCCTAATTAGGTACATGAATGCTACTACAAATGAGTATAGACCTCTAGATTACTATTCGGACTATAGGCGTTTGCTCAGAATGGAACACGTACAACTAGTAGTACCCAGAGTATACAATGATCCTAAATCCCCTATGACGATAAAACTAGTATACAATGATAAGCCTCCAATTGTATTAAAGAGCGTACTAGGACTCTCTCCGGAGGAAGATACTTTCACTGGAATATCAAGAATACTTATAGAAGGGAACTGGGAATCTATAAGAGATAGAACAACTATTCTATTACCCTCAACCATTGCTGGGAAGCTAGGAATTAAGAAGGGAGATACTGTAAAGCTAAGACTTACTATGATCGGGGAGGAAGAGTACGAACTCAAAGTTAGAGGCATATTTAATGAAAGAGAACTAGATAAAATAGTAGACATAGACGGAGCTTCTGTAAAACCTCAGGTCAGAACGAGGAAAGGATATCTGCCTGCTAACTCTACGGATATAGTAATATGTAATTGGGAGTTCCTTTTAAAGGAGGTATTCATAGAAGAAGGAGAAATATCCAAATACTTCCATATATACACTCTCTACTTAAAGGGTGACTCGGACAAGTTAAGAGATATTGCTAAAACCTTTATAGAGATAAAGGGAGAGGGATACTATGCATATATTACAACAGAAAATATCAATATTAAAATGTACTATGGTTATAGAGTGGAGAATATTCTTCAAGAGAATATATCCTTTGTGATACCTATAGCAATCGTAGGTATAAATGTAGTGGTCACTATGTTCAGCATAGTGCATGAGAGACGAAGAGATATATTCATATTTAATGCTATAGGATTTAATCCACTTCAAATAGCTATGTTATTTCTGGCAGAGTCAGTAGTATATGGACTCCTAGGAGGGGGTATAGGTTATATTGCAGGGATAGCTACGTTCAGAGTACTCTCTTCAACAGCAGAGTGGCATAACCTAGCTGTAAGAGCAAAATTAGAATGGTACTGGAGCATAATAATGATAGCTATTGCAGTAATAGTTTCAATGATCGCTTCATTTAAACCAGCAGCCAGAGCAGCTATGATGTACACTCCATCTAAGGTCGTACGACATAAAGTGGAAAAAGAGGAGGAGAGAGTAAAGAGGGAGGAGAAAATAATGGTAACCTATACTGGTAAGAGCTATGGGTTAGGAAAAATTATTGCTGATGAAGCTCCGATCTTCTTCTCATACCTGTATACACGGCTCTCAGATCTTAGAAGTGGACTAACTGAGAGAATAGAGCACCTTGAGGAATTAGAAGAGGAAGAGATGGCTGATGGTACACTGATAAAGAGATTCAAGTTTAGGTATGTCTTCAGGACCGATGGTGAGCTACTAGAAACAGAGAACGAGATAGTATGTAGTAAAAGGCCTAAGGATAAGCACTATAGGATTGAACTGAACACTAGTCCTTCAGTAACTAGAGAAATACCCATGCAATACTTGGATAGAGTTGCAGAAACTGTATTAGACGTAATTAAGTCCTGGGAAAAAGATAGGAAACTATTACTTTCCAGTACTAGACGATAAAAAGAAGAGAATCTTTTCCTAAAAGAGGAATCAACTATACTCTATCCTACCAACGAATTGACATTTAGAATATACAGTAATTTTAGATATGTGTCTAGGTATTATTATCTCCTCACATGATATTATCTTATAAATGTATTTATTAAACGTATTTTCATCTATATCATCGCCTACAATCACCTTTTTAACATTGTAAATTACTATTTTCTTGTCATATCTTTCTATATCTTGCTTACTTAACTCTACCTCATTGATGTTCTTAATCCACAATAATTCTGCTTCCTTTAGTCCTTCCCTAAACGCTTGAGAAACGCTATTTAACACTTCCACAGACCTTTTTAAAGCAGTCTCAGATCCTTCTACTATTGCTAAATACAACTTCATAGCCTCATTCACTAATTCTCCCGTAGTCCTTCCCAGACTCCTAGCTATAGTTACCATTCTACTATAGAGATCCTTGTCTAGTCCTCTAACTGTTGTGATCCTAGTGTTACTAGTCATACATGTATTACAAGTGTTACTGCTATATAAGGTTTAGTATTTCAACTTCCATCACAATCTGAAATTAAAGTATTCACGATAATCGGAAAATCATATTTAGGTAGTGAGTTCACATTTTCTATATCTATACTGTTCATTAGGGTACAATTCTACAATATGCCTCTTTACAGAATATATCATCTTATTTATTTCATCCAGAGTATACCCCATAGTTGTATGCTCTATTACTACAAATTTCCCACCTACAGTCACATATACGGGCTCTAAAGGTTCAGAGAGTACTCTTTCTATATCTTCATCAAAGAATACATAGTCTCCTTCATAACTATGAGCATATACTTTATAACCACCTGAAGTGAGTCGCTTAAATACTTCCACTCTATTCCATAATTTGAATATACTTATAATTTTAGGTACATGTTCTCTAAGCGATCCTACTATGTTTGGCCAATCTGTTCCGAAGGCATCTATTAGGTCTAGATTTTCCTGAGTCCTTCCGTATAAAAATAGGTTAGAGATCGGGCAACTTACCACTTTTATGCCAAGAGATCTATAGTCCTCATCTTCTATGCAGTGGACTCCAATTATGGTACAATCATTACCTTTAATTAACTTTCTGAGGTCATTCAAATCTCTTGTTCCCTCGTTCAGATGGAGAGCTAGGGGAAGGTTCAGTGACCTTGAAATTTCCATACTTAATAGTATATCTTCTTTTTCAGTAAAATAGAGGGAATGACAGAATACTCCTATTTTAATGCTATCATCCCTGAGATCTTTAAGTATGTTGATTACTTGTGGTAATATATGGCCACTAGTATACCAACCTTCGCTGTTAAAAATAGTGGGCATCACTATGACCCGGGGTCTTACATTAAGCTCTCTACATGCCCTATAGTTGGCCTTTAGATTGCCTACAAGTGCTATCATCGTAGTCCCATTTAAGATAGCCTTTAGCATAGTTAACTTGCTTAGTTGAGTACACAATTCTACATCCTTTCTAAGGGCCTTTTCATCAATCTTGAGTTCTCTCCTTCTTATCCACTCCACTACATTATTCCAGGTATGAGAACCTAGAGATCCTACGTCTACTACATGAGGGTGTGCATGTGCATCCGAAAATCCCGGATGGACTGCCGTTTTAAACCAATAGCTACCCTTACTCTCTAACTCTAACTTAGCGTTATACACTATTTTTCCGCTAGGTAATAGCAAGCTCTCGACTTCTATACTCATTTAGTTCACCTATAGGTAGAAGCCCTCGAGCTCGGCTCTCAATTCTTCCTCTATTAGTTATCATAATGAACCTAGCCCTTGCTCTCAATTCAGATAGATCTCTAGCTCCCAGGTATCCCATAGCCTGTTTTAATCCACCTATTAACCATTCTACTACATGTCTGAGAGACCCCCTGTACTCTATATAACCCTCTATACCCTCTGGCACTTTCTTAAACTCTCCATACCTCCTAGAGCCATTTGTTATCGCAGCCTTAGATCCCATTCCCCTGTAGTATTTGTATTCTTTACTCTGAATTCTAATAATACTTCCCGGTGCTTCATCTGTCCCAGCTAGTAGGTAACCCAGCATTACGGTATCAGCACCTGCTGCCAGTGCCTTAACGAGGTCTGCAGGCTTTTCTATACCTCCATCAGCTATTAGGGGTACTTCATAATCGGACGCTACCCTATAGACCCATTTTATAGCTGTTAACTGTGGAACTCCAACTCCTGTTATCTCTCTAGTGGTACATGCATGTCCGCATCCCAATCCTACTCTTAGTGCATCCGCTCCTGCTGATATTAATGCTTCCGCCCCCTCTTCGGTGACTATGTTACCAGCTATTATCTCCATATCAGTGTTTCTCTTGTACCTCTTCACAGCTTCTACTACATTCCTGCTATGACCATGTGCTGCATCAACAACTATGAAGTCAGCGCCAGCAGAGTAAACCTTACTTACTATATCGTCATCGAAGGGCCCTACGGCAATACCTACTGGAACTTCTTCTTCCTTAGCCTTACTAATTATACTTATCATTAAACCTATGTCCATATTTCTAGGGAGTACTCCTACACCTCCAAGTCTACCTAGTTCTAGCACCATTCTCTCTCCTGTCACCGTATCCATAGGCGAACTTACAATGGGTATATCGAGTTTTATCCCTCTAGTAAGTCTAGTAGACACATCTATCTCTTCTAGTGTTATAGTAGAAAAGCGGGGAATCAAGAGTACATCATCAAAAGTAAGTCCTAGGGGTAGTTTATTCAAATCACTACCGTATAATTCCATATACCTACAATTTCACGTGAAATCATATTCCTTTCTCTACGATAAACTATATACGTACTACTTAGTCCTATATAGTTCTAGCTATTTATAATATCATAACCTGACCTTGGAGTAAGTAATGTATATAATAGCATTTCACAATAGTTTCATATGGTAGTTAAGGCCTATAGGCGTAGGTTACAGATTACTGGAGGAACTACTTATACAGTATCATTACCAAAGACCTGGGTAATTAGGAATAGGTTAGAAAAGGGAGCTGAAGTGATAATACTGGATAGAGGAGAATATTTAGAAATTACACTTACTAAGCCTATGAAGAGAGACTACGAGTCCAAGTTGAACATAGTTACACTTGAGATAACACAAGATGAGGTGAGCAGTATTGAGAGGCTACTGATAGCATACTATGAAGCTGGCTACGATATCATTAAGATCGTTCAAAATCCCATACTTAGCGAGGACTTAAGGAATAATATGAGGAGAATTCTATTAAGACTAAGTGGACTTGAAATAGTAGAAGAAGCTGCTAACTACATTATTCTACAGAGTATAGTAGATGCCTCATATATACCAATCAATAGAACCCTAGATAGGATGGAGACATTGGTAGAATCAATGTTAGAAGATCTTATTAAGTATTTTAAGATAGGAGATACAGGCATACTCGATAGTATAATAGAGAGAGATAATGAATTAGATAAGTTCTACTTCTTTCTCTCGAAACAAATAGCTCTTGCTATTAAGAAGGAGGAAGTATTGGATAGAGTGGGGATAGAAGACCCTGTGCTGACGATAACCTATAAGAGCTATGGAAGGTGTCTTGAAGAGATGGGCGACACTATAGTATCCATGGCTAGATATTTATCAAGAGAGAGTAAAGCTATAGATCAACGTATTGTAGAGTTAATAAAGCTCATGGAAAAGGGATTTTTACAGTCTGTAAAAGCTTTCAGAGAGAACTCTGAGGAGTCTGGTAAAGCTGTCTCAAATCTATACGCATGCTTTTTTACTAGTTTTACTGAGGGGACAGAGTACTATGGAGATGTAATAGTTCTTTTAGTGGGAAGATTCCTAAGTCTATGTGTGGACATAATAGAAACGTACATAGAGAGAAATGCGTTATTAAGCGTATGTAAGCGTAAGGTATAATAGCAGAACATATTCCATATGATATTGTTTAGACCAGTGATACATATGACTAAATATATTTTCGTTACAGGAGGAGTGTTAAGTGGACTAGGAAAAGGTGTAGTAACGGCTTCTATAGCTAAGCTCCTCCAAATGAGAGGATATTCTGTAGACATAATAAAGATAGACCCTTACCTAAATGTAGACCCTGGTACTCTGAACCCTATAGAACATGGAGAAGTATTTGTTTGTGAGCATAGTTGGCGCTTTGAGCCAGCAGAAGGATACTCATTTACAATAGCCGAAGTAGATCAAGATTTCGGTACATATGAAAGATTTCTTAATAAGAACATTGAACCATACAACAACATAACCTCTGGTCAGGTCTATCTAGCGGTAATCCTCAGAGAGAGAGTTGGAAAGTATCTAGGAAAAACCATACAGGTAATTCCACACATAACAGATGAAATAAAAAATAGGATAAGAATAGTAGCTGAAAAGAGTAAACCAGATATCCTCTTAATTGAAATAGGTGGAACTGTGGGAGATATCGAAGCAATGCCCTTCCTCGAAGCCGTAAGACAGTTTAGGTTAGAAGAAGGAGTTGGAAATACACTGCTAGTACATATAACCCTAGTACCGTACTTAGAAACTATAGGCCAGTTAAAAAGCAAGCCCACACAACATAGTGTAAGAGTACTTCAGAGCGCTGGACTCCAACCAGATATCATAGTATGTAGAGCACCTCTGGAATTAACCGAAGATATCAAGCGTAAGATCAGTTTATTTTGTAACGTACAATATGAGGCTGTTATATCAGATCCTGATGTAGAAACAGTATATGAGGTACCTATATTATTTGAGAAGCAGGGATTAGGTAGGTACATATGTAAATTATTGAAGCTACCTAACTCTAAGTTAGACCAAAATGAATATTCAAAATGGGTAGCTATAGTAAATATGTTTAAGCAACCTAGTGAGTATGTTGAAATAGCCATGCCAGGAAAATACACCTTCATTACAGATAGTTACATAAGTATTAATGAGGCACTCAGACACGCAGCCGCTTGGAATAACGTTAAGATTAAAATAAAATGGATTGAAACAGAAATTTTCGAAGAAGACCCAGGTAAACTTGAAGAGAATCTGAAAAGTGTTGATGGAATACTGTTAACTCCCGGATTTGGAAGTAGAGGAGTGGAGGGAATGATAAATGTTGCAGAATACGCTCTAGAAAACCCCATACCATTCCTAGGCATATGCTTTGGAGCACAGCTCCTATTCGTAGCTTTCTATCGTAACGTAATGGGATATAGAACAGCAAATACAACAGAAGTAAATCCTAATACACCATGCCCTGTAGTAGATCTACTACCCGAGCAAAAGATCGTGAAGATGAAGGGAGGAACTATGAGATTAGCAGCTCAAGAGGTTTACGTTAAGAAGGGAACTAGACTATATGATGCCTATAGAAAAGAGATTATCATGGAAAGATTTCGACATAGGTATCATATAATAAAGCAATATGCTGAAAAAGCCAAGGACTACGGACTTGTAATCTCGGCAACCGATAGATCAGGAGATATAGTAAATGCTATAGAAGTTACTGGTGATAATTGGATTCTTGGAGTACAATTTCACCCAGAGTTTAAAAGCCGACCCGAAGCTCCCTCTCCAGTATATTTAGATTTCATAAGAGCAGCTGTTAAGTATAAAAGAGCTAAGAAGAGGAATTCTAGAAATTAGATCCTAAAAGAGGTTATTGACATGGCATACGTGAATAAACTCTTGAATATAGCCAGGCTTAAAAATTCTAGACTGATAGTGGCTCTAGACTATCTTCCAAACAAAAAATTTAGGTATATTCTATCAGAAATAGAAGAATATATTGTTGGAATTAAAATAGGTCTTCCATTAATGCTTGAAAAAATGGATTTTGTAAATGAAATTATTAAAAGTCTTCATGATTTATACTTCATTGCGGATCTGAAACTAGCGGATGTTCCACATATACAAATTGAACTAATTAATATAATATCTAAAGTAGGGTTTAATGCTGTAATAGCTCACCTCTTTCCGATGAGCATTGGTGAGTGCATTAACTATGCTCATGAACGAGAACTAGCTATTTTTGGAGTACTCGTAATGAGTCATAAAGGAGCTAAACTCTTAGAGGACAATTTCCATGAACTTTTAGAATACGCTAAAAGAATAAGTATTGATGGACTAGTAGTGGGTGCTACAAAACCCAAGTATATAAAAGAGTGCAAAGCTACTCTAAAGAAAGTTCCTATATTCTCTCCGGGCGTTGTAAGACAGGGTGCTCCTATAGGTTTAGCACTTAAATATGGAGCTGATTTCGAAATAATAGGCAGGTATATAGTACAAAGCAAAGATCCTGTTAGCAATGCTATAAATATTGTCAACATTGAGAGGAAGATATTGGATCATACAAAATCATTTGAAATCCTTTAACGGTTTCATCTATAGAGCATATTGACAGTTATATATTTAGTAGAATAGTAATCATATTTTATATAATATGACTAATATACCATTTAATTCATCTATTATCTCTATAATTTAATATATTATGCTACTTTTAAAAAGGTAATCGATAGATATATATATTGAATTAAAATATATGAATATTTTTATATTTACTCTCAGTATACTACGAAGATTAGACAAAAATCATATATGTTAGATTAAAATAATTCTTATAGTATATAAACTTTGAGGATGAACTATTCATGTACACTACTGGAGTAATATTCGACATCGACACACTCTCCACTAGAGTAAGGATTCTTAGGATTAAATTAAAATCTGAAATTGAACCTACTCCTGGACAGTTCATCATTCTATGGGCTCCTGATATAGGTAGACAAGCCTTTATGATATCAGACTACTTTGATCGAAATTTATACCTAGCGGTAGTAGATTCAGAAAGAGCTACGAGTTGGCTACACAGGAGATTTAAAAGGGGAACGGTGGTAACTATAAAGGGTCCCTATGGGAGGGGATTCTCAACTCCCAAAGATAAGAAATGCTTAATTGTAACTGATGATGAGGGTATAGCTCCCTTTCCATTTCTCATAAGAAGATTACAAGATTTAAATTCTAAAGTAGATGTAGTGCTATTCTTTAAAAGAGCACAGAACGTATTTAC
>CAZFTG010000005.1:18594-20171 GCA_964522205.1 uncultured Thermoproteales archaeon | reverse complement strand
TAAATTCTAAAGTAGATGTAGTGCTATTCTTTAAAAGAGCACAGAACGTATTTACACTTAGCAAGTTGGGATACTACTCTATAAATGTATACACCTATGTTAAGGAATTGAAAGAATTAAAGGCTGAATCTAAATTATCAGAAGAAGTACTCAGGGAAGGAGAGTATGACATGGTATATGTGGGTGGTAGTGAAGATATAATCCTCCCACTAACCAATTTATGTAATTATCTTCAAATACCATGTGAAATATCCATAGATCGTGTAGTTAAATGTAATGTAGCTCAATGTAAATATTGTACTTTCGAATCCCTTGGAATAATGTTCTGTAAAGATGGATTTATAACAAGTCCCAACGTAATTATGAAAATGTGTAAGCAAAATCTCATAGGGTCAGCGTATCGTACTAAGACACTTTTCCCATAAAATAGTCTATGCTAGTTTCTTGATTATCTTAATCTATAAGAATATTATTTCAGAGTTAAGTTTTTAAGTTACTTAATCTTGGATTTGGTGGGCACTTGGAGTTAACGTCGAGGATAGTCGAAAAATGGAATAAATTAACCGATACAAAGGAGCGAATAAAACTCTTCTATACTCCAGAAATGCAAGCCATAATAAAAATTGAGTCCTCTACTCTTAAAGGACTTAGGAGATACTTCGAGGAACATGGCTTTGTGGAGATAGTAGTACCTCATATAACTAAGGCCACAGGAGCATGTGAGAACATAGCGACGATGTTTGATATAGATTACTTCGGAAGACATGCATATCTGACTCAGACGGGACAACTATATCTTGAAGTACTTTCTCAGTTTCTAGAGAAAGTGTGGTGTACAATACATAGTTTTAGAGCAGAACCAGATGTAGATAATAGACATCTTACGGAGTTCACCTTAGTAGAGATGGAGATCTTAGGTGACTTTAAGAAATTACTGAAGCACATAGAGAATGCTATATTTTACTCGGTAAGTGAAGTGATAAGAGAGAGAAGAGAAGAACTTGAACTATTAGAAGTGGATATTGAACGTCTTAAAGACTTTACACCACCCTATAGGAGGATAACGTACACAGAAGCCATAGAACTATTATCAGATGAGGGTCTAGAATGGGGTGATGATCTTAAGAGTCGGCATGAGAAAAAGCTTGTTAAGATGCTAGGAAATAAGCCTCTATTCATAACCCACTATCCTAAAGAGATCAAGTTCTTCAACATGAGAGAGAATCCAGAGAATCCTGAGGTAGTCAATAGTGCTGATCTCATACTACCGTACAGCGGTGAAGCTGTTGGAGCAGCTGAGAGAGAGCATAGGTATGAAAGATTAGTGGAGAGACTACTAGAGTCTACTATGTATAAAATGCTCTTAGAGAGAGGTGGTTCGATGGAAGACTTTGATTGGTATTTGGAGTTCTGGAAAAACCACAATGGAATAACTCACTCGGGATGTGGTATAGGCGTGAGCAGAGTCGTACAGTCCATACTAGGTGCTCCGGATATTAGGGCTACTACACCATACCCGATGAATAGAGAGAGTTTATTTTAAACCTTTTTCTCGAATCCATCACAAATCTTTTTGA
>CAZFTG010000005.1:0-18494 GCA_964522205.1 uncultured Thermoproteales archaeon | reverse complement strand
AAAGATATATAGCAATTAGTACCACTATTACCATCGAAAGCTTTTTAAGTTATGGATTAAAATATGGAATATGGAAATAATTGCGGAAGTTAAGATAGATAAAAGTGGGAGAGTAGTTCTCCCTGCAAAACTTCGCAGGGTAGCTAACATAGTAGAGGGAAGAGCGATCGCCATAGCTCATCCTGGTAAAATAACAATATATCAACCTAAAACTAGTGAAAAGGAGATTGAAGAATGGTATAGGAAAATGAAGGAAATAGTTCTAGAGGTAAGAGAACTAAGAGAGAAAGTAAAGTGGATGGACGAGGAGTATGTTTGGAAAAAACTTGGGTTATGAAGCAATAGTGGATACTGGTATACTGGTAGTAGCTCACTTCAAAAACCCACTAGAGGAAGATGCCCTAAGGTTACTCAAGAGAATACTCTCCTTTGAAGTAAGGGCTTTAATACCGGTTTCGGAGTTCTTAGGAGCTTCAATAATAATGACTAAGTACCTAAAGCTACCGATAGGAGATGTAAACGAGAAGTTGAGATTAACCTTAAGTGTGAACTCCCCAGCTTACTATGAAGACTTAAAGAAAGAGGATATAATTAGGGCCTTAGAGCGCTCCTCATACTATAAAATAGAGAGTTGGGATGGTTACTTAATATCTATAGCTGAGAAATTCAATATAAACATAGTATTATCAATAGATGAAAAATTAAGGGACAAAATCAAAGAAAAATTTATTGTAATAAATCCATTTAAAGAAAAGATGAATGAATATTATAAATTCATTGAAAGGCTTAGAAAAAGATGAAACAGCTCTAATGAAATGATTAAAGTTTACCTATAGTGAGACGATGTTAAACGATAGTACGATTCTCTAGTGATCCTACTCACTAAATCGTAAGAGCTCTATGATTTATACTGAATTAGGGCCCGGGCCGGGATTTGAACCCGGGATCCTCGGCTCCACAGGCCGATGCGTTACCAGACTACGCCACCCGGGCCTTAAGACTATAGACCTTATTACGATCCTAATCTTTATTCGAAAACCTATAAACTTTATCCCAGGATTTAATGTCATATGGAGTGGCTAGCTCTAGTATCTTAGATCCATTTTTCTCTTCTCTAAGATAGTTTCATTATAGTCTAGGAGAAGTTGATCTAACCACTCCTATACTTGAGGTAGAAAATTAGACTCTCATCCTCTCTCATTTTCTTCTCTTTAATCCATTTATCCTCTAATTTCATTAATTCTTCTGCGAAGACTATATCCTCTAGTGCTATTTCTCTTGCTCTGAAGTAGAGATCTCTACTGAATCCTTTATAAAGTTCGTTAAGTATTGCCCACTGTCTTCTTCTCTCCCTCTCTCTTATCTTTTCCAATTCCATGTTTAAAAGCTCTTGTATATCGTCCACGATGGATTTAACCCTGACTAAACTTATCCTGTGCGGTAGAGTCCATCTAAGCATTTTTATCAAGTCTACTACTTCAACCTTACCATAAAGCCATTTTTTAGCCTTAGCTAGGTTGTTAAGTACTACTATTGCTCTTTCACTCAGTCCTTCTACTATCCTACTACATACATCTCTAATAAAGTGACATCCTTCACATAGTGTAGGGGGTTTAATTTCGGAGTATTCCTTATTCTTTATACATGCTTGAAAGTCTCTGACCACTAGGTTTATCATACCCTTTAGCTCTACGTCTAACTCTACTTCATGCACTTCCTTCCTAATCTCTTCTAACTCCTCTACAGATAGCACTTGAGGCATACTCTCTACAATCTCTCCCTCGAACTTATCTATGAGGTCTTCAAGCATGAACTTCTCACTAAAGGTTAAAGATCTTAAGAATACACATATATCAAATCTGTCATAGAAGGGAGGAGGGTGTACGAATGTAGTGGGATCATGGGGATTTTCGTTACCTATTAATGTATAGTCTCCGACCGTATACTTCTTACCGTATGCCCATACCTCTCCAAATTGAATTAGGTGATATATGTTCGCTGCCGTATATGGATTTAACCTATTAACCTCATCTATACCCTTTCCATGGGATTTTACAAAGGCTGCCCATATCACTCTCTCCACTCCCTCCTTCTCAAGTGAGGGAATGTGTAATCTACCCACCACTTCTCCTCTCTTAATTTCCGAAGCCCCAGATAATATTACATAGTCATCGCCATAAATTCCTCTTAGAAATAGCATCATGAGGGTAGATTTTCCTAAACCCCTGGGTGCTCTTATGAGCGTTGTAGACCTCTTATGTAGTAGGTTTAGAGTTATAGCTTCAACAGCTTCTGGATTACCTACGAACCTACTTTTAACCTCTTTTTCAAGATCTTTAACTTTATTCCTTAAGTACTTACTCAATGGGTGGCACCTCAGATTGAACTTAGTATGGATATTAGTATGATTATAATTACTGCTAGGGCTAGGATTACAGCCTTTGCTGAGTCCAATTTCTCCTTTAACCTCTTATTCTCCTCTTCTAGAGTTTTTAGCCTATTCTCTATTTCTCTAGCCATAGATCTACTTATAATTACATATTCCCCTGGAGTATGACCTAGGTAGTACATGTCTATAAATTCAGTTAGCATTCTCTTGGGCTCTTCCTTTTCTGTCCATATAAGTCTCTTTTTTATCCTTCTGATTCCCGAATGTCTAGCAGTATACTCTAAAAATCTCATGAAATTGTCCATATGTCTATGTAATCTCACGGCTTTAATAAATCATTTCCCTTTGAGTTTAAGATGGATACTTTATTTCTTGATCCTCATGAGCCCCTCTGAGAACTGGGAATTCCTCTATAAGCTCATGAGATATGACTCCATATAACCCTGAAAAGGAATGGGGGAGTTCGTGCAAGTTTCCTAAATATCCATAAGATGAAACAGGGAGAACTACATAAGAGTGTGCCTATGAAGGATAATGTGTACAATATTAATGCTGTGCATTCACTTCCTGTTACCGCTGATAGTTACCATACATATTTAAACATATTTTCTAATACTCTAGCGTACTCGTATGACCTTAAACGATAGTTTAAATAATCAAATAAACATTATGATTATATGGTTCGTAAGGTACAAGAACTAAAGCTGCGATTGATGTGTATCGATTCGTTGAGAATATTGAAGAAATTCTATACCTATGAGGAACTCTCCAGAGTGATAAAATTGCCCAAGAGCCTACTTTGCAGATACGTGAAAGGTGATATATTGCCACTTGTAGACAGGGCACTAGAGATAACGAAGATCACTACTACTACTCTAGTAGAAATAATAGAAAAGAGGTTAAGAATGAGTAAAAGAGGAGTGATAGATATTTACTCCATAGCCTACGATCCTAATATACTGAGACTAGCCTCGTACTATGCTTTTCTTCACTTTAACGATATTGAAATAGATAGAGTATTGACTGCTGCAGTTAATGGAATACCTCTCGCTGTAATGACTGCACAAACTCTAGAGACGAAGCTCGCAGTTGCTTTAAAAGCACGCGAAGTAGGCGATATGAAATATCTAGAGGCACAGTACTTCTCTCCTAGTCCACCAATGTTAACATCTCTATATTTACCTGAAATAGCTATAGAGAGGGGGGAGAGAGTGCTCATTGTAGACGATTTATTGAGAACTGGTCGTACACTTAGAGCTCTTATGAAATTAGTTCATGATGCTAATGCTAGAACAGTAGGTGTCTTTGCATTAATATCTTTAGGAGAGGAATGGAGAAAATACATACCGCGAGACCTTGAAAGAGTTATAGTAGTTAAGATAGTACCCGTGTAGCACGATTTTCATTAAGATTTAATGCGGAAAAGAATGTATTTTACTATTTCATCAGCTATATTGATCTTTGTGACCATCTGTAGACCTCTCCATCCTGGCTGACTGTTCACTTCATTTATGATGTATCCTTCAGGGCCCTCTAATACGTCCACTCCAGCTACTTCACACTCTAGTATTCTCGTAGCTTTTAGAACCAGATCCTTGAGCTCTTCGTCTGGGGTTAGAGGTTTAGGTTTCGCTCCTAGGGCTATATTAGTCTTCCAACTCTCTGCTTCCCTGTACATAGCTGCCACTATTTTGTCACCAACCACGAATACTCGTATGTCTCTATTCCCGTGGGGTATGAATTCCTGGACGTATATTACGTTATGGAGAAATCTTAGTGTATTAAAGACCCTCCTAGCTATCTCAGGATCAGTTATTCTGGTTATACCCCTCCCCCTAGATCCGAAAAGTGGTTTTACGACAATATCTCCACCGAGCTCGTAAAAGGCGTTAATGGCCTCTCTAACACTCTCAGTCACTAAGGTCCTTGGAACGGGTATACCTTTCTCTTCCAATATGGATAGAGCATAGTACTTGTCTATACACTTCTCTATCGCTGAAGGACTATTCACTACAATTTTTCCAGATCTGTGGAGTTTATGTAGTAAATCCATTCTAAAGATAGCCTGTTCGAGTGAACATCTACCTATAGGTCTAACTATGATAGCATCTACTTCATCCAAAATATCTAGTGTACCAGTAGATACTCTAGGGTTGTATCCTATACGAGCAACTAGTCTAGGAAAACTTGTGCATACTGGCTTGTATCCAATATTTAGTATGGCATGAATAAGTTGCTGAGAACACCAAGATCTGGGATTACGTGTCAATATGCAGATCTTTCTCATATTCACATTTAATACCCCTTAGACTTTAAAAGGATACATATCGATGGTGAGTCCTACTTTAGTAAGACGATGACTAGTGTAAGGCTTAAGTACTGGGATATTCCTCCCCATCATGAATAGAATAAGAGTTGGAGCTTGGTGGCTAGACCAGACAAAACACCAAGAAGATACTGATGATCTCTGTCGGTAGAAACATCTCTACAACCCTCTTGACGATTGAGAGAGTTAAGTTGAAGAGAGGAGTTTAAGGACTGAGAGCTCAGCTTATACCGAAGTCCCGGAAAGGACAGGGTACGAATCTCCCTGTTATGATGAAAAGAGAACAAAAATTTATCATCTATTTCTAACTTCTTGAAAACACTCTCAGTCCAGGGAGAACTGATGCTTGTGGTATCACCGACCAACTTCATTTCCTAGGTATATGCGATAAAGAAAACACAGTTTCAGGTATTTGAAAAACGGTCATTATTTACTGTAGTCCCCATGAATAGCTAAGTACCTCTACATTTATACGGCCTGCTTTGAACACCCTTCCGCTATCCATATTCGTTATTACCATAAATGCTGGAGCAAATATATTAGGATCCACTTTATAGAAGTCGAAGTTAGCCGCTTTAAATATCTCGTAGAAAGGAGTGCCATAGCATGATGAAGTTGATGATGGTACTTTAGCAATTATCTCACTAAGTTCATTATCACTAACACCATAGGTGTATAGGTGAACTTCTCCTGTGTATATTAGTGCATCATTAGTGCGTCCCATCATTATTGTAGGATCTGGATGAAGTGGGGCTATTGGACACATTCCAGCACCGCATACTATTTTGTTTATATCAAATCCGAGTACCTCTAATCTATGTATTCCTGTTTCTACAATCCTACTACTTATCTGTACTGAGCCCGCAAGACTATTAGATGGTACCACTAGTATGTAGAGATCTCTAGGATTTACATTACAGTTCTCGGAGATGTCCAACATAACTTCTCCAGGAGGGTATTTAGATGCCTCTAGTACTAAAACTGCCTCATCGGAGTGATCCACATACCCTATTTTTTTAAAGAGCTTCTTCGGCTTAAGTGATAGTGCTCTTGCAGGTCCGGATCCTAGAGCTGTATAGTTATTATACTTAATGCGCCAGCCAGCATACTGGGAAGCCATGCACGCTATGATAGGATGATCTATAAATTCTTCTATTATGGGAAACCTAACACCATTGTAGTCTTTAAAGGATAGATTTATGGATGCAAGCCCACCTAAGCAAACCTTAGATACATAGATGCCTGCTTGGTAGCCCCCTTTAACTTCTACTCCACAGTCTATTAGCGTAGTCCCTACATTAGTTTCTATACATTTTATATTGAGTACATCTTCTTTCTCCATCATCTCTTCGACTATTTTAACAGCCTTTTTATTTATACTCAACCTCGACATAACATTATTCCTCGTCATTATAGTTCTTCTGGTATCTCTAATAGTTCTCCATATGGCTTTAACTCTGGATTATGGTTAACTGATACATATAGCCGTCCTCTACACTCAGGACTTTCAACTACATCTCCTACTAGCAGGTAGAATGGGCCTTCTACTTTCTCTTTCTTTACCTTGACCGATTTTACTATGGAATCTAAGTAAAATGTGGGAAGTATTCCTCCTGCATTACCACATATGACTATTTTACCTCCAGTCATTCTCGCTCCAGCTTTGCCTCCACAATCGCCTCTTATCAGTATAGTTCCTCCATTCATTCTAAGTCCCGGTAGTACATCCGTATTTCCATGGATTACTATTAATCCTTTTTGAAGTTGAACTCCTACCTCTGCTCCAGCATTTCCATGTACTATTATGGTTCCTCCTCTCATACCAATATTTCTTTTAAGCCCCCTGAGTACAGAGCCTAGATGATCTCCGACACTACCGTATATCTCTATTGTCCCCCCTGACATCTCGGCCCCTACCCACGATCTCGCATTACCCTTTACTAATATCTTTCCACCCTTCATTTTATAACCTAATAAGTTTCCGCAATTTCCTTCTACTATTAGCGTTCCGGAGGTCATGTTCTCTCCAAGTCTCCAAACCTTACTGAGATCCCCTTTTAATACAATAATCTGTTCCTCTGACTCTATACTTTCTTCTCTTATTATGAAGAGATCACTGAGCCTACACTTTCTATTCCCCTCATATATATAGATCTTCTCTATCTCATGAATTGTCATGTTTTCTAGGAGATCTGGTCTTAATTTCTCGGCTTCTACTGGTACTTTAAATCCTCTTCTTGGTACGATTACTATACGTCTACCCATACTCTCTCACCCATCAGTGTAAATGTACGCTAATTTACTAATCTCATCCTCCTGTACGATGTAATTAGAAAGACTTACAGTATAGTACCTCTTGAACTTCTCTTCTATATCCTTTACAACTTCCATATCCACATCTTCTTTGAACTTTACAGCTATGGTTTTTCCGAAAACTTCCTTAACTATTTCTCCATTTTTAACTACAATTTCACCATCTTTAATTGTGTATAGTGCTCTCTTAAATCTCTCCTTTACTTTCTCGTACTCTCTGGAGAAGTCTATAGTTTCGGGGTTGATATCGTATATGGCTATATCTGCATCCGCACCCGCACCTAAATGTCCTTTGAACTTATCTATTCCTAGTAATTTTGCTGGTGTAGCTCTCGTTATCTTAACTATATCGTATAGGTCGTACTCTCTGTCTATAGTAGGAAGTACACATCGTTTTAATCCTCTTCTATTCATCTTCTTCATAAGCTCCTCTCTATACTTATTACTCATGAGAAGCGCTATGAACTTAGGGTATCGAGTAAATGGTGCTCCATTAGGATGATCTGTAGTTAGTACTAGTCTCCATGGATCCTTGACTAGTAGCATTACTTCTAGTCCTATACACCATTGTACTACATTAACCATGCTTCTTCTCCTGTACTTGAAGGGTACAATACCCGCTGCACATTCGTTCTCAACCTCAGGTCCATACCACTTCCATTTCGAGAGATGGAATAGAGCAAATTCAAAGGGTGCATCAGCAGTCATAGTTATAGCTGTTCCAAAATCTATCTGCCCTGCATCTAAACTTACGTGACTATTTTTATTCACATAATTAGCTATTTCCTCAGCTCCTGATCTTATATCTACCCATGATTCTCCAGAATATGAATTAAATTGGACATGAGTAATATGTATATTAAGTTCTCCACATGTCAAATGGGATGTGGATTCCATAGTTCTTATTGTAGTACTTAGATTGCCTGGAATCCCTAGTTTATTACAATGTATGTGGATAGTATGGGGGAGTTTAAGCTCGATATTAGCTTTACACAGATTCACTACGATGTCTCTAGGGGTTATACCATAGGGCTCGATACTTTCATCTATGTCTAATCCATAGCCCTTACCCAAACTCCAAGGAACTGCTACACCGGGATCTACTAGTTTAATAGCGTAGCTTTTAGTAGCCTGGAGAAACAACTTTATAGTATTTTTAAATTTATACATGTCACCTTCAGCCAAGTACTCTAAGAGTATTCTATTTGAATCAAGCAACAGAAAGCACATCTTATCTACTATTGGTATATCATTTAGTTCTTCATGTGTATGTCTAGTTTTTAGTGGTGGCGATGCTGGCTCCACTACCATGGTCCATCCCATTCTAGCATATCTATAGCCTGTGAGAAAAGTTGAGGGGGTATACTTTCCAGTACCAGACCTATGGGCGCCTCTTTTAAGCCTAATGAAACTCTCATAATGATCGCTGGGCATCATAAGTCTACCAGCGTTGACTTTAGGTCCCGCTATATGGGCGTGTATATCAATACCCCCAGGGACGACAGTTTTTCCTCTAGCATCAATAACCTTAGCTTTCCTTTCTACATGTTCAGGAGGAACTATTTTACCTCCCTTAACTCCTATATCCATAACCTCTCCATTAATTCCGTTAATGGGATCGTATACGAATCCATTTTTTATTATTAGATCCATAGTTCTCACCTAATGAGTGCCTTAACCTCCTTAAGAAGCATTCTAAGAACTTCTTCATCACTAAGAACGCCTCTTGGAGGATCTATCAGCTTCTTAGTTCTTAATGGAACCTTATCCATTCTATACGCTGTTCCACTACATTCCACTCCCACTATCGATGTTGGAATAATGACCTCAGAGACCATAGCTGTCACACTCCATTTAGGATCGAGTGTAATCTTAGGTATCTTTACTAGATGACTTGCAGCCTTAGCGGGAAAGTGTGGTACAGGATCTGTTGCTACTATTAGTGCTGCATCTACCTCTTCATTATTTAGAAGGTCTATAGTAGATGTCATCCCCGGGAAGTATCTGGGATATCCTCTTCTGAAGTCTACTGCGTATGGATACCCTGTTATCCATAACTTGCTCTGATTAGCTCCAGTAACATTATAGTGGCCTCTCATTGGTAGTATTACAAACTTGGTCCATTCGTTCAGATCCTGAACCAACTTTATTAATTCCTCTATATTTCTACTCTTACCCGAGGTCATAGTTACGCCTAGACCATAGAATATCGCTCCGAATTTAGCACTCATCATCAGATCAGCAAGTTCGTATATCTTATCTACATCTATACCCGCCACCTTTCTGTACTCTATATCATAGCCTCTAACTATCATTCTAAGTGCTGAGGCGAGCTCATAGTCCTTATTTGGTTCTATCTTGAGGAATATATCAGCTATCCTACTAGTATCGGTTTCTCTTACATCTACTACTATTATTTTCCTCTCTCTTCTAGTCTTAATACATATACCTCTAGCAAATGCACTATACCTGCTGGGATGTCGTGGATGTGCATTAAACGGGTTACATCCCCAGTATACTATCAGGTCAGCGTAGTTCCTTATCTGACCTAGAGTTGAGGACACCATACCAACCTCTTGTACCGCTAATGTACTCGGTCCGTGGCATAGTGTCGATGTATTATCTATTACTCCTCCTAAGTATTCCGCTAGCTCAAGACCTACTCTCATAGCTTCTACAGAAGTATTACTCCATCCATAGAGTAGAGGATACTTTGAGCTTGCAAGGATGTTAGCGGCTTCTTTAATAGCTTTTTCTAGGCTTACTTCTTTTAGTCCCTTTTCAGTTCTTATGTATGGGTGGAATATTCTATTCTCACTTGAGTGAACAATCTTAGATGCTCCAAGTGTGCACGCATTCCTAACTCTCACTATTTTATTTCCAGAGATTATAACCTCTAAATCGTCACATAGACATCCACAGAAACTACACACGACATCCCTAATAGTGGTGGTATTAGATGAGGTACCCGGATTAGGTGTTTTTTCTACTATGGTATGTGGTTTAACTCTAAACTTTTCCTTGAGGAGCTGTTCGATATCTAAGACCTTCTCAAGAGTTCTGGAAATACTCACTTCAATACTCTTTAACGTAGGCATTCCAGTTCCATGCGTTCTGGGATCTGTGAGTTGATTAGCCCATGGTCCCATGGGCATAAATACAATACCTGGATGCTTATGTCTAGATTTTCTAACTCTAACTGTAACTTCACCGAATTTTGACGTAATCTTTACATTTTCTCCCTCTTTTACCCCTATCTTTAACATATCCTCTTCGTCTAACTCGACTATAGCAACACTCTTATAGTACTCTTCAGTATTCTTTCCTATATCCAGACTTCTTCCCTGGTCTATAGTCCTGCCAGTTACCAAAATTGCTCTCATATTCCCACCGTATCTACTTTTAGGTAAATAGAACCTTTATCGTACATAGTGAAGTACCCTAATGACTAGGGCACGGGGAACATATATACCTTAGTAATATTCTTAAATTGGGGAGTATGATGCTATTTAATAATGTTGAGATCGAGGAGACTTTCGCTGAAGCTTTTCCAATGTATGCGACCAGAATACTAATCACAGCTAAAAATGAAAAATGGACTCTTATAGCTGCTAGAGTTGCTACGGGCTTTGCTTCGTCGATAATAATGTCCCCAGCTGAAGCTGGAATAGAGGCTAAAGTCCCTGAAACAGCGACTCCAGATGGTAGATATGGTTGTCTCATTCAGATCTACCATAGGAGTATTCCCGAGCTCAAATTCCAAGTACTGGCTAGAATAGGACAGTGTATACTCACTTGCCCCACTACTTCCGTCTTTGATGGACTTAGAAGAGTCAAAAGAAAAATGAGGATAGGTGATGCCATAGGAAAATTTGGAGATGGATTTCAGTATATGGAAGAGAGAGATGGAATGAAGCTCTGGCATATTCCAGTAATGGAGGGAGAGTTCATAATAGAGGATACCCTAGGGGTAGTTAAAGCAGTCGCTGGAGGGAACTTAATAATACTGGCTAAGGATGGGGATAGTGGTCTAAAAGCTGCAGAACATGCTGTAAGCAGTATAAGGAGGTATTGCAGGAATGTGATACTACCCTTCCCTGGAGGAATAGTAAGATCTGGATCTAAAGTGGGCTCCTTAAAATATCCTAAGCTTGCAGCTACGACAAACCATTTACTGTGTCCTACACTAAGAGAGAAAGTTAAAGATAGCCTAGTTCCAGCTAATGTAAACTGTGTCTACGAGATTGTCATTAACGGATTGAGATTCGATGATGTACTTAAAGCCATGGGAGTTGGAATACTAGCGGCTACTGAAATAGAGGGGGTTATGAAGATTACGGCTACAAACTTTGGTGGCAAATTAGGTCCTTATAAATTGTATACTACAGATGCTATCGAAAGGGCAAAGGAATTAGTTAGAAGAGATTAATACTCTATATACTGGTTTTTCTCATAAATTTTAATATTAAATTTATAATTATGATAATATACTTACTGGAAAGAGAGAACATTTATATTATCTTAAATATATATTGAAATGTAGGTGTATATCATGTCTAGAAGAATAGGATACCTTATTGGTGAAGCCTTAGTTGGTGAGGGTAACGAAATTGCCCACATAGACCTCATAATAGGGGATAAGGATGGCCCTGTGGGCGTGGCATTTGCTCAAGCATTAGCATCTCAAAATGCTGGTCACACTACTCTTTTCGCAGTATTAACACCTAATCTACTAGTAAAGCCCGTAACCCTGATAGCCCCTAAAGTAACCATCAAGAACATGCGTCAAGCTGAATTAGCTTTTGGCCCAGCACAGTATGCCATCGCTAAAGCAGTAGCCGACTCCGTTGCTGAAGGAGTAATCCCTAAAGAGCTAGTTGATGATATTGTAATAATATGTGGACTTTTCATTCATCCAGCAGCTAAGGATCCTGACAAAGTATATCAGTATAACTATGAAGCTGTTAAACTAGCTATAAAGCGAGCCTTTGGCTATGAGCCTAAAATCGATGAGATACTGGAAAAGAAGGATGTAGTAGAGCATCCCTTCTATAAGAGAAAATAATTTTTTAAGTCTACTATGTATAATGAAAAAATTAAAGTAGCTCACATGCTACTTCATATATCTCATCTAATCCAAAGAAGCTTTTGGGTCTTTCAAAGGCTCTCTTAATTAACTCTCTCTCAATGTTATTTCTGAGTCTACCTATAGCAAGCGCTCCTATTCCTGTGACCCTTGGAAGGGTTTTCAGAGGCTTACAGTCAGCTGATGATTTCAGTCCTTCGATTCCGAGTGGTGGAGTAGCATTAATATCTGCAACGAGTATACACTTCTCTAGCTTACTTAGAACGTCAAATGGGAGCAGTGTCACTCCAGGTGGTCCTGCAGTCAAGATAACCTCTGACTCTCTACATGCTTCTAATATCGTCTCAGGTCTATCACTGGGTTTTTCAAATGCTATTACCTTCTCCATACCTATTTTTTCATTTATTTCTCTTGCTAGTTGCTTTATACTCTCTATTAAAGGTGCTATCTCAGTAGTTACAACCTCCGCACCGCTTTTAGCTAGTAAATATGTGACACAACGACCTACTCTTCCTGCTCCTCCAAGCACAGTATATCTTATTTTAGTGTAATCTATACCTTTGGCTTTTAGGCATAAGGAGACCTTAGCCACCATAGCTGAGGATGTAGTGAAAGCACCAGCAGGGTCTACAATTGTGGATGCGACAAAGGGTTCAAAATAGGTCTTCTTAGCGGTTTCCGCTATCTTAATACACTCATCGTAGTCTCTTCCTCCTATGAAGACTATGGTATACTTTATACCATCAGGTCCTCGTGGAAATATCAGATCTAATATCAATGACCTAGCGGTCTTTGCGGTCACTCCTCCATAGTACGCTACGACATCGACTCCGCTATCATATGCGAAGAGTACATCAAAAGGCGATGGATGTTGGTCAGTTGATAGAAATACCATGATTTTCTTCATTTGAAATCACCATTTAATAGTGGTAATAATCAATATAAGTCTTCGTGTTCCTAACGAGTATGCGATCTAAATTTGAAGAAGTGAAGTAATATATACAAGGTTGATTTAGGGAATGCTAGAGGTCCTAAGCTCTCATTCTTAGGTAAGTGAATACTCTTTTTACTAGATTTCTGGAGTAGCTATCTATTGGTAACAGTACTATGAAGTACATTAATGCCGCTGTGATAATGTATGGTATTAATCTATACATAAGATCATATATTTTAACTTCTACAATCTCATGAGCACCTAAGAGTATGAGTAGGATACTCATGACAGTACTCGCTATAAAAGATTTTGTTATAATTTTTATTGGAATACTATATTTTATGAATCTTCTAGAGTATTCATATTTCCATAGAGTAAGAATAATCTTACTTAAGACTAGTGCAATTGCCCACACTAATAAGACTTCAGACGGTTTATATAGGAGGATAGCTAACAGCGATAATAAGTAGCCTATTTGCGCTAGATAACTAGCTGTCGGTACTAAGAATAGACTACTCTTAAAGTATTCTTTAAAGGTCGCTCTTTTATTCATATCCACTACTTCACTCCCGAGCGCTGTAGTCTCAAATATGCTTCCATAAGCCGATATCAATGATCCTACTGTGAGCACTATTAGCGCACTATATGCGGATAGATATCTTGTCCCAAATATACATAGTATAGGTTTACTCATTGTTATAAGACCAACAGCCATGGGTATAGCGAAGATAGTAGTAAGCCTTATGGTTTCCTCTACATCACTTGCTCTTCTTAATGCTAGAACTCTCGGATAAAGGGATGTAGAGAATGCGGCGGAGTACGATACTATTACTGCTAATGCTTGTGCTGCTCTAAAGTAGGCTACTAAAAGCGTACTTGCTGTAAAATACGTGACCATGTACACGTCTATAGAACCCAGAAAGTAAGCTAGGTTACGGTATAATGGGATCCAGGAGAGCTTAAGGAATCTAATAATGTGATCCTTGTGAAGACCTCCATAAATTAGTCTAGAATAGGTTACTATGAGCAGGTAAAGCACCTTTATTAACTGAGCTATCATAACTGAGAGAATAGCTCCTAATAGTCTGTCTCTAATAGTCATAATGAAGTAATAGGCCAGTAATACCTTAGTAGTTTCAAAAACCATAAGGGCATAGCCTGTGTACTGTGGAGCATAGCCTTTACTAATACCTTCTAGCGCAAGTGAAAGATATATCAAGAGGATGTGTGGCGTAGATACTAGAAAATAGAAGAATGATAGATTTAATGAGCTAGATATTATTTGTGAGACTAAAATATACACTAACGATGCTATACTTCCTCCTATTAAGTTGAACACAAAACATGATCTTGCTACATTCTCTCCCCTGGCTATAAAGCGTGGGGCCCAGTAAGCTACAATATCGGTAACCACGGTCAAGTATGCTATTGTAGTGAAGACCACATGCCATAATCCAAATTCTAAGGGATCGAGTTTTCGAGTGATCATGGTAACGAATAGAAAACCTGTGATCGTACTGAATAGTGTTGAAAAGAAGGATACTAACCCCGCGTATCGAAGTCTAACCTGAGTTCCCTGCACAGTTCTAAGGAGATACAGAAGCTATTATATGTTAAGTCTAAAAATTATTAGAACCCTGTGATAGGTAGGACAGAGTATTATTCGTGAAAAATATCCTCTACTCCTCTCTTAAAACAACTCTGTACCTATTAGCATTTCTCTCTACAAATGTCCAGAGCCCTAGATCTCTATAGAGTATCACTATGTGTTTTAGTTCTGGTGGTAGGGATGCGTTTATGATCCTGAATATGAATTCTCCTTCAGAGCTAGTCCGTATTAATGTAAGTGCTTTAGTACTATCCAGTGTAAGGGGATTAATGCTGCTTGCATTTTCTACTACATAAATTTCAAGTTTGGCATTTGGAATACCCTTATTATTCCTCCCTATAAGGCGCCCAGCTACCTCAATAACCTCAGAGGACTCTATTACTATAAATGCTTCATAGTATTCTACTTTATTACCAAGGACGAGGATTACTGTGAACAGAGTATCAGAGCTCATGTTGGACATTAATAGAGCAATGTACTTCTCACCCTCACTACTATTCAGGAATCTCAGTGAGATTAAATCTACAACTTCAGTCCCAGCCATAGTATAAGTCTTACCTATAGTATCCTCTTGCATCATATACCCTCTTTTAGATATTGTTAGTAGTACCGTTTCATTAGGGTAAACTATACCTCCAGTAATCTCTATAAGAGCTCTCGGATCTGTAGTTGTAGGATCAGAATGCTCACTTATTAAATAGGCGTGAACTCCCTCTACTACTCGTAATAATTTGATTTTCTCGATAGAAAAATCTGGAGTATATTCTACTCTCCTTCTAAAAGTACTCAATACATAGCCGAGAATAGAGGTTACTAGTAGTAATATTACTAATATCTTAAAGTACTCTCTTTCATTCACTTTTGCTCACCATTAGCCACGTGTACTATCTTACCTCTTATATGGATTATTTAGTAAATAATAATTTTAGCACTCTTTGTACCTTGATTTTATATTATACCCTCTCAACCAGTAGAGTTCGCTTTCTTAACTATGTAGTGAGGAATTCTTAGAGAAGGCTAGTTATCTCATCGTAGGTTGGTAGATGCCAAGTACTTTCACCCTTTATCCTATAGTCTCCTACTAAAGTTGCTATTTTAGATGCCTTCTCCATATCATAGCCGTTTAATATACCGAATATGAAACCTATAGAATATGAATCCATAAGCTCCCCCTCGTACACCTCCTTTACTTTTCTAGTAGAGGGAAGAGGAAGTTTACTCTCGACCCCTTTAGAGAATACATAGACTCCATTAAAGCCCATACTCACGAAGATGCCCTTAGCTCCATATCTCTTCATGAAGAATCTGAGGGCAGAGGTTGATATTGTTCCTAGGAGCTCCATAAGCTCTTCCTCACTCATTAGCCAGTAGTCGATCAGTGAAGAGAGATTGGGTAAAAGACCCCCCATATCCTCCCCTAACATCTCCGCATCTACTTTCAAAAATGTGATCATGTCTAGATTCTTAGCCTCTCTGAGCAGTTTTAACGCTAAAGCTCTTCTCTCGTCTACTAAAGTCCTACCCGATATATATAGAGCTCGTACTCCTTTGAGGCATTCGTCAACTGGTAGTTCTACCTTAACACTATTAGCACCAGGATATATGAGTCTATAACTTCTACCCTTCTTGAGTATAAGCCTTATGATAAGCCCCGTTGGCACATCCTCTACAGTGCTTATCCACCTAGTGTCCACATTTTCTTTCTTTAGAAGCTCTATAAGATTTTCACCATATCGATCTCTTCCCACTGCTCCTAGAATAGTACTAGGAGTCTCTAGTCTGGCCAGTCCTACCGCTATATTAGCAGCATCACCTCCACCGCCTATCAGTACTCTTTCTACTTTCACATCACTCCCTATCATGGGAAGAGAGTTAGCGTATAGGGAGAATTCTAGATAGAGATCGCCAAATGCTAGTAGTTCTACACTAGACATTACTCTACACCTTTATCTCTAATCACAATAAATGCCTAAAAGCATGACTATAAAGGTATTGCTACATTTTAGACTCATAGTATTTGAACATAGATAACTATACTAAAAAAGTGCACTTCAATAAAATCTATGAAGACATATTCATTTACTAAATCCTAGCCATATAGTCGGGTACTGCTATACCTACGGCTCCGCTCTGACTGATCAGGGATATGCTTCCATGCCTAGGCCTAGGTAAAGATGATAGGCGTCTCCCATCCGGGAGTACTTTGAAATCACGGTAAAAATATGGTATCTACACCACTATAAGACACCTAGACAATTTGGTCCGAGTATTCTTATACCAAACTTAGTACCTATACGTTTGACCTCTTCTTCTAGCTCTATATTTCCTACTTCACTGAATCCAGCAGAGAGTATTATGGTCACCTTAACATGCTTTTCACCACACTCTTCGAGTACTAGTGGTACTCTTTCTGCTGGAACTATCACTACCGCTAGATCTACATCTTCTTCAATTTTGGTTATAGTATGCTTTAACTCCTAAAATCCTTTTGGCATAGGGGTTAATGGGATTAGACTTTATATCCAAATAATCTTTTACTGTTCTCTACTAAGTTTCTGAAAACGATATATCCAGCCTTCCTAGGATCCCTAGAAGCTCCTATTACAGCTATACTTCTAGGATTAAACAGGGGCGTAAGCTTATGTACAGTAACCTTCACTATGACAGTCCTTCCAATACTCTAAAATAAGATGGAGTACAGATTTAAATCGAACTACTCAGTAGATTAATGGTATGACTCCCAGAAGGAGATTCATGAAGGCACTCGAACTTGAAGAACCTGATAGGGTACCCATGTTCGAGCTCGAGTTTCAGATCCCAGAACTATTCATAGGAAAGAGAATGATACTCGATGAGGAGTATGATTATATGGTGAAAAGAGGGAAGATCAAGGAGCTAACTGAACACAATGTTGAGATCTTGATAAAAATATGCAGAGCTCTTGGCTATGATGGCATAAGGCTGTACGCGGTACCCGATATAGTGTACGCAATAAGGATCGTGAAGAAAAAAGCACCTGAACTAGCTATAATCGGTAGTGCTGATGGCACTCTCTCCATACCAGGTAGTTGGAGGGATTTTATAGAGCTCACTAGAGAAATGAGACTTAAGAGAAGTGAACTTAAAAATAAATTACTTAGTAGGATTAAGGTAGAAATAGAACGTGCTAAGGAACAGATAGAAGCTGGAGCAGATATTATTGTAGGCTGTGCTGACTACTGTACGAATGCTGGTCCATTTTTATCTCCTAAAGATTTTGAGGATCTGGTTTTTCCATATCTTAGAACTCTGGTGAATGCTATTCATAGATCAGGTGCATTCTTCATAAAGCATACGGATGGAAATCTGTGGCCAATCATCGACGGTCTCGTAAATACGGGAATTGATGCTCTGCATTCAATAGATCCAGTTGCAGGGATGGATCTAGGGAGATTAAAAGAGAAATATGGTGATAGGATCTGTCTATGTGGTAATGTGGATATAGGACTTCTCCAATTGGGTAATCCTCATGAAGTTGTAGAAGCTGTAAAGGAATGTTTAAGAGCAGCTGCACATGGAGGTGGATATGTTCTATCCACTAGCAATGTGATACAAAAAGAGCATAAAAAAGAGAACGTATTGGCAATGATAAAAGCAGCTAAGAAGTATGGGGTATATCCACTAAGAGATAAGTAACAGAGCCTATAGGCTTTTCATTAGTTTTAGTCATTTTAAATAGGTGTGTATTTAAACTTAGTGATAAATCTATACTTGGTGCTATGACAGTATGGATAGATATAAGGTTTTAGCCCTAAATGGAATACTTTTACTCCTCCTATCCATAATATTCTCTTTATA
>CAZFTG010000004.1:0-74825 GCA_964522205.1 uncultured Thermoproteales archaeon | reverse complement strand
CTATACCTCCAGAGGAAGAAGAGGAAGAAGAATGGGAGGAGCTTGAAGAAGAATTTTTCGAGGAAGAAGAATGGGAAGAAGAGTGGGAAGAATGGGAATAAAGAAAGACATGTACACAGTCCCTTTATCATTATGCAACAAAAAGGAAAGTAGAATATGAACCTGTACATATTAGTATTTGTATTAATATATTCACAAATTATAAATATATTCGAAACCCTACTCTGGGTAGGTAAGCTATGGGGTATAAAACCTCCCTTTAAAGTACAGGAAGAAGAGACAGTGAAGAACGATGCTTATCATCTCTTCCTCTCAATAGCCTATATAGCACCATTTCTTCTAATAGCCAGAGGTTTAGAAATAGTGGGAGCTACTATTCTCACATGGTTACTGAATGATGTAATGTGGCATTTTTGGAGTGTTCATATAAGATACTGGTTGGATTGGATAAAATTCTATTTCAACCCAAGGGACAACTCTGTCTTATGGTACGCTAGACTTGGATTCACTACTATAAGGGTTACGCCTAGAAGAATGTTTGGTATCACTCTGTTTAGAGTGCTCTTTTTAGGATTACTCGAATTCCTGCATCTATATCAATAGTATGTTATTTCAACTTTGAATAGATATTTTACTCTCTGCTGGAAGATATAATGAAGGTGAATGTACGGCCTAGATCCATATGTGATTAGGAAGGATTTCCCTCTACTCGAGAGAGAAATTAACAATAGGCGGCTAGTATATTTCGATAATGCAGCTTCATCATTAAAGCCTATACAGGTGATAAATACGATATGCGAATTCTATAAAGAACATTATAGTAATGTATTCAGGGGAGTACACACACTTAGTAGAGAAGCTACTGAAATGTACGAAGAGACTAGAGATAAAGTGAAGAAATTCATAGGCGCTAAGGACTCTAATGAAGTAGTATTTACTCTCAATGCTACGGATTCATTAAACATGGTAGCCTTTGGATGGGGTGAGCCTCATGTGGAAAAGGGTGATAGAATAGTTACTACGGTGATGGAGCACCATAGCAATCTTCTTCCCTGGATGAGGTTAGCTAGGAGTAAAGGAGCTGAGTTAAGTTATATAGATGTAGATCATCGTGGTGTGCTAAATTACTCTTCTCTTTCAGAGATTATTGATGAGAGAACACGTATAGTAGCAATAACACACATGTCAAATGTACTCGGAAGTATAAATGAGCTTAAGGAGATAGTAAGAAAAGCACATGAGGTAGAAGCAGTAGTAATACTCGATGGTGCTCAATCCGTACCCCACATGAGAGTTAACGTGAGAGAATTAGGTGTGGATTTTTTAGCCTTTAGTGGTCATAAGATGCTCGCACCTACTGGTATTGGAGTCTTATGGGGAAGAATGGATCTCTTAGAAGATATGATGCCCTATAGACTGGGAGGAGGTGCCATACGTAGTGTAGAATGGGATTCTATAGAGCTTAAGCCTCCTCCTCTGAAATTTGAAGCTGGGACTCCTAATATTGCTGGAGCTATAGGACTCGGTGCTGCTATAGATTACCTATCTAAGATAGGAATGGATAATGTGAGAAGACACGAGGAGAGACTCGTGGAGTATACACTTACACTTTTTAAAGAGGAACTCACAGATAGTGTTAAACTGTATGGACCAGAGGATCCTAAAATTAGAGGTGGTATATTATCCTTTAATTTAAAAGGTTATCACCACCATACTATAGGAGCTCTACTGGACTCGAAAGGTATAGCTGTACGTACTGGACAGCATTGTGCCGCTTTATTGCATAAGAGATTAGGAGTGAGTGGAACTGTAAGAGTAAGCTACTACATATACAATACTGTAGAAGAAGTAGAATATCTAGTTCACTGCTTAAAAGAGTTTGCAGAAAAGAGCAAGTGATCTCAAAGCATCCCAATATCGAGTGAGTGGATGTATAATGGAATTACTATACTATATGCATATAATACAGTACATGTATCTCTACAATACTTTCAGTTAATTCTACGATTAGGATATAACTCTACGAACATGATTTTTGACTGAGGTGCTTCAGTGCTACCTGAATTGATCTATCGTGCTATAGAGAGTAGAGATAAAATAGAATATAAGCTGGATTTAATGAGTGTAGATGAAAGAGAGGTTCTAAAGAGGTGGATTGAATATAATCCCACTTCAGTGGATATAGAATCCATAGGGGCGATAGATGGTAGCATGAACTTTATAGAGTACCGCGGATTTATACTCTATGCAGTCTCTTCATTAGCTCTAACCTATACTAACAAGACTGTTTTTGAGAAATGGATCAATGATATAGACCTACTTTATCCTCATGAGTACTCTATCGAGAGGATCAGAATGTACATGAACATTCTCGAGAGTAGGTTAGCGATTAAAACCCTAAAAACCCAAAGCCCGGATATACTATTATTGGATGGATCTATACTGAGCCACTTCTCTAAAAGGCTACCTTATGTAGTGAGGAATATACCTAAGTCCATGCTTAAAAAGTATCTTAGTAGATACCTGAGTAGTATGGAGCTTCATGTTCATAACAATAAAGAGTATATTTATAGTAAGGAGTTATTTTATGAGTTTTTTCAAGAAAATTTAGAAGTAGATATAATTACGGCATTAGAAACTCTTTTTGAATTCTTAGAGTACTACTATACGCTAATAGAACTTATTAGTACATATAAAGACAGTATAGTGGCTATCGCTAAAACCTCTGTGAGTAGAAGGGTATTTAGAAAGAGTATAAAGCCAGACCTTGTAGTCTTTGACAGCATAGCTCGTAAATGTGGTTTCTCGAATCCTGAAATATATACTATAAGATTTCCCTCCAGAGATATAATGCTATTAGATGTCAGTAAGGAATTTGAAATGCAAGTAACAGTCCTCTACTTTAGGCTCGAAGAGGGGGAGAGAGTGTATAGGTTAGAGTTACCTGGCGAGAGGGATATAGACGAGATTAAGCACATTATTAACATTTTAGAACCCATATCGGTAAAAGGCTATCCCTATCCCCTCATTAGTGTTCATAAAAAAGTAGAAATAACAAACTTAGATATGGATAAAATAAGGAGAATTATGAGCATAGAAGGACAGACTTTAAGAGAGAGGTGGTGAGATGTCTGAGATAATAGGTTACATAATAGGAGAGGCTACAACTACTAGAGCCCTATTCATATCTAAGACTATTCCTAAGGTCGGTGAGTACGTTCTATTGAAATATGATAACAAAGTAGTACTTGGAATGGTGGAAAACCTAGTTAGGGGAAGTATATCACTTGGAGATGAGATAAATGATACTAGGATAGTTGAGAAGATAAGTAAACTGGAGGGTACAAAGGACCACTATATCCGTGGTAGAATACGTATATTAGGAGATATAGAACATCTTAGAATACCTAGAACACCTCCACCTCCAGCGACCGCTGTAGAGAGAGCTAGTACAGACGTACTAAAGAAGATATTTAATCCTACAGATAAGGGGATAAGGATAGGAGTACTCATATCGAACCCAGAGGTACCCGTTTACCTAGACGTTAACAAGATGGTAACGAGACACCTAGCAATATTAGCTATAACAGGAGCTGGTAAGTCGAACACAGTTGCAGTCATAGCTGATGGTATAACTAGACTAGGAGGAGCAGTGCTAATCTTCGACATGCACTCTGAATACGTAGATGCCAACTTTACTGGAGGAGTCAATCTACTACTCCCTAGGATAAATCCTCTAAATCTACACGTTACAGAACTTATGAAGCTCATGAGAATAGGTAGTGAGGCATATAAGCAAGAGTACTACTTCAGAAAAGCACATTCAAAAGTGAAAAGTGATGTAATTAAAAACCCCTCTCTTTCCACTAAGATTCTAGAGATGCTAGAGGAGGAATTAAGAGGATTTCTAGATATAGAAGACTATAAAAGAGATAGGCACAGCATCCTATCCATAATAAATAAACTCGACTCGCTAAAAGAGCACTATGGAGAGATACTTGATCCACTAGCACCACCTGTAACCTACCAGTTAAAGCTTAGTAGGGTAAATGTGTTAGATCTAGGATCCCTAGATGAAGAGGCGGCAGATGTAATAGTAAGTCACTATCTAAGGACTATTCTCTTCGGAAGGAAGAGATACAAAACTGAGGGTAGAGGATTAAACTTTCCCATCTTTATGGTCTTAGAAGAGGCGCACATACTTGCACCACGCGATAGAGAGACTCTTTCAAAGTACTGGATAAGTAGGATAGCTAGAGAGGGAAGAAAATTCGGCCTAGGTCTATGCCTAGTCAGCCAGAGACCTAAAGCACTAGACTCAGATACTCTTTCTCAAGCAAATAACCTAATAGTATTGAGATTAGTAGAGCCTAGTGATCAGAGGTATGTACAGCAGGCTAGTGAGACCCTAAGCGAGGATCTTGTAGAGCAACTCCCCGCACTCAATATAGGTGAGGCAGTGATCCTAGGACTTATGGTAAAAGTTCCAGCTATAGTAAAGGTAGATCTATTTAAAGGAAAGATCTCAGGAGGAGATATAGATGTGGTTTCAGAATGGTATAAGGCCATGAATAGAGAAGGAGTATTAAGAGAGGAATACGAGGAAATTACCGAAGAGTGGTAGTATGTTATTAGTACACGTATCGGATACACACCTAGGTTATAGACAGTACAATCTAGAAGAGAGAGAACAGGACTTTTACGAGGCATTTCATAGAGTAATAGAAAATGCCATGACAGAACATCCAGACCTAATACTGCACTCTGGTGATCTTTTCGATTCTTCTAGACCCACTCCACGAGCACTCTTAGAAGCCGCTAGGATTATTAAGAAGGTTTTGGAGCGCGGTATAAAAGTTGTACTGATACCAGGGAGTCATGATATGCCTAAGCGAAAGGGTATTCCACCCCATGCAATACTTGAAGAACTGGGAGCTATAGTATTGAGAAGCAGTAGACCTTATGTAGTAATAGGTGATGTTTTCATAGGTGGTCTTGAATATATTCCCAAGGTATTTAGAGAAGTTCTACTAGGGAAACTAAGAGAACTCTCTAAAAAGGCAGAGAGTTACAATAGAAGAATACTACTACTCCATCAAGGTATAGAGCAATTCCTTAAGTTTGAACATGAATTGGTATTAAATGATATTCCCGAAAACTTCCACTATTATGCACTAGGACACATACACAAGAGACTGGTAATGGATTATGGTATCGGAAAGATGGCCTACTCAGGCTCTACCGAAGTATTTAGCAGGGATGAGTACGAGGATTACCTCAGGAATGGTAAGGGTGCTTTCCTAGTAGATCTCAGCTCGGATATACCAGAAGTACAAAAAATTGATATAGATTGTATTAGACCTCACCTCATAAAAGAGATTGAAGTAAGCTCAATTACCGAATTTATAAGAAAAATAGAGAATATCAAAGATGAAGCGACTAAGTTGTATAATAGTAGTAGAAAAAAGCCAATACTTCACTCTAGAATCATAGGGGATATGGACTGGCAGCAACTACGACGAGTACTTGTAGAAAGGCTCTCTGATCTCCTGCTTACGGTGAGAATCGAGACCCTACCAAAGGAAGTAGAACACCAAGAGATCCGTACGGAGACCATAAACATAAAAGAGCTAATGTACAAAAGGTTAAAAGACAAGAAAAAGACAGAACTAGCCTACACACTTTTCAATCTACTCAGTTGTGGCGAGATAGAAGCCGCACACAAGTTGATAGAGAAGGCTCTAGAAGGCGAGGCTTAATGATTTTGAAGAGTATAAGGCTTAAGAACTTCATATCCCACAGAGACTCTAAAATAGAATTTCCACTTGGAGTAGTAGCTATCATAGGACCTAATGGGGCAGGAAAAACTAGTATATTAGATGCTATAAGTTTTGCGCTATTCAAGGATACTAGTAGAGGAAAGACCTATGAGAACATCCTCCATAGAGGATCTAATGTAGCTGAAGTAGAACTCGAGTTTATTCATGGTAATAAACAGTATAGACTTAACAGAAAGATAACTAAAACTGGTAAAAGAGTAGGTGTTACATCAAGACTATACGTAGATGGAAAGTTAAGGATGTTTGGAGAGAGAGAAATAGATAGAGAGATAGAGAGAATAATCGCGGTAGATAGAAACATTTTCTCCAGTACTATTTACATAAGACAGGGAGAGATAGAGAGACTAGTGACAGCGCGTCCTCATGAGAGAAAGGAGCTGATATCCAAGCTCCTAAGAATACACGATTTAGAGAAGGCATGGAGGGAGATGTTAAGTATAATAAAGGTGTACGAGGAGAGGTTGAGGGGAATAGAGGATAGGTTAAAGAAAAAGGATGAAATAAAGGATAAATTGGAAAATAAAAAGAAACACTTAAAGAGACTTATAGAAGAATTAATACAAGTTGAAAGAGAATTAAAACTTCATGAGAATAAACTAGAGGATATTAAAAGGATAGTGGATAAGTATGATAAGAAAAAGAGTATTTTCATAGATATTAAAGTAAGGTTAGAAGAAATATCCAAGAAAAAGGCCTTGCTTGAAAAAGAATTAGAAAAATATGAAGAGGAATATAAGGCAATTCTAGAAGCTAAAGAAAAGATACAAGAGATAAAGGAAAGACTTGAAGTACTAGAAGTATTAAATGAGTACAAGGGGCTTTTAGAAAGGAGGAAAATGATAAAAGAACAACTAGAGGTCTTTCGGACGAGATTAGATGAATATGGGAAGATGCTTCACCGCCTTCACGAGTTAGAATTAATATTAAATAGGTATCCTATCTCCGAAGAAAAGCTATCCTTCATAGAATCAAAGGTTAAGGAAAGTGAAATGTTAAAAGGAAAAATCCTTACCATTAAAGAGACTCTCAAAGAATATGAGTACTTTTTAAAGAGTAAGAGAGAGCAATTGAGACAACTGTTAAATAGAATTGGAATAGGGAAAGAAACAGATCTTGAAACAATACGCACTAAGTATGAAGACCTACTTAAAATGTTGAGCGAAGAGGAGTACAAGTTATCTAACACTATTAGTAGACTTACTAAACTAATGGGAATGCTAGAATACAAGGCAGAGTACGTAGAACAAATAAAACACGGCATTCTATCTTCTAAGAAATGTCCCGTATGCAGTTCCAATATAGAGGATAGAATCGATGAGATAATACAAAAACTGGAGTCTGAGAGAAAGAATGCAATGTCCTCACGAGCTCGAATAGAGAAGGAATTGAGGAAGATGGAAAGTCGTTTAGAGAAAGTAAGGGAGGAAAGTAAGAATATCCTCTCCGTATCAATTGACACTATAAGTAAAATGCTTGAGGAAATACTAGATCTAGAAGGTAAAAGGAAGGACTTACTGGAGGAGCTATCTGGAATAGAGAACTTGGTAAGAGGATTAGATAAATGGAAATATACATATACGGAGCTATCCTCCATATTAAAAGAAGTAGAAGCTGCACGGTATGAATACAATATTCTCATGAAGAAGCTTGGAACTATAGCAGATCCTGTGGACTTAGTAGATAAAATAAAGGAACTCGAACATGAAGAATACAAAGTAAATAATAGACTAGAATACCTGGAGACCGAGTATCATATAGATCCTTCATCCATAGACGCTAGAATCAGTGAACTAACTACTTTAAAAGAAGAATATGAAAAATTAAACAAAACAGTTGCTAATTTAGATCTATTTAAAAAACTTATTGAAGAGAAAAAGAATCTAAAGTCAAAGTTATTAGAAGAAGAAAAAGAATTGATGAAAAAACTCGAAATCTTAGATTATGATGAAGATAAACATAATAAAATGATTGAGAACATGAGACTATTAGAGGAGAAGATTAAAGATCTTATAGCGAAGGTAGGTTCGGTGAAATCTAAAATAGATAGTGTGAAGAGTGAGATAGAAGAGCTAGAGAAAGAATGGAGGGATATTAAGGAATTAGAACACAAGTACATGAAACTCACTAAACTCGTGGAAGTGCTCAAAGAGATAAGAGCCCTCTATTCTAAAGATCAACTTCAGAGGGATATAAGGAATATAGCAAAACCCATCATAGAGAGGTATACTAAAGAATATTTCGACTGCTTTGGACTAGACTACTATGATGTAAAATTAGATGAAGATTTCAATATATATCTAATAGGTCAGGGTGGAGTATACCCCATAAGCGCTATCAGTGGTGGAGAGAGAATAGCCCTCTCACTCGCCCTGAGAATGGCTATAGCTAGGGCTCTTGCTGGAGGAGCTTTAAGTTTTATGATGATGGATGAGCCCACAGTACATCTCGATGAAGTTAGGCGGAGACAATTGACCAAAATGATCCGAAGAGGAGTTAAGCATAGAGGCTTATCTCAGCTAATAGTAGTAACACACGATAGAGAGCTCGAAGATGTTGCTGATATAGTCTATCGAGTTCAAAGGAGTGGAGCATTCTCTGTAGTGACTCGAGCATAAGATGGAAAGTTCTTATAGGATCTATATATTACTCTTTTAGAGGAAGAGCATAGTTATTTATTTTCACATAGTACTGAAAAAGTGATGATCTCTATGATGGTTGGAATATTTGAAGATCATAAGATACGTAACTTCTACCCTCTCACTCTCCTAAGGCCTATTTACGATCTAAGAGTAGGTATTAAAACTAATAGGGAGAGAATAGTGAAGAGTTTCGAACACGATGTAGTGTGTGTATATATGCGAGAATACCTAAAAGATCTCTATAATTTAAAGTACGGTAGTGAAGAAGAGGAATATCTAATAAATAAAGAGGGGGAACTGGACTCAGAAACTATACTGATAAATGGAAGGCTTGTGCTTAATAAAAAGACTAGAGAAAACCTAAAGAAGTTTATAGAGAAGGATAACATAATAGTCCTCTCTGGGGGAGATATCGTACTCATAAAGACTACAGAGAGTGTTGCTCGAAAGATAGAGAATTTCCTGCTTAAACCTTTGGATGAAAAGAAGGTTAAAGAGCTCAAGAAGATTATTGTAAATCACGTAGAGATACCTAGAAAGAGCATAGCGATGCCAGAATATCTATGGGATATGGTCAACATGAATGCCGATCTGATAAGGGAGGATCTCGAGGAGAGGTATGTAGGAAAGGAATGGAGAGCAAAATATGTAGATGAGAGAGTAGCTATATTGGGTGAAGAAAGACTAGTATACTTAGATGAGGGAGTAGAAGTAGAGCCCTATGTGGTCTTCAACACGAAATCAGGACCTATATATGTAGGAAAGGACACGAGAATTCAAGCAGGGGCTAGAATAGAAGGACCCACGTACATAGGGCAGAAGAGCATAGTGGTGGGAGGTGCACAGATTAGGGAGGGGAGTAACTTAGGAGATGTGTGTAGAGCTGGAGGAGAGTTAGAAGAGACTATAGTACTGGGGTACACTAACAAATACCACCTAGGGTTCATAGGGCATTCGTACATAGGGGAGTGGGTTAATATAGGAGCTGCTACTAATAACTCTGATCTAAAAGATACTTATGGTACTGTCAGAGTTACCATAAGAGGTAGGAGAATAGATACTGGAATACTTAAGGTAGGATGCTTCATAGGCGACATGGTTAAAACATCCATAGGGGTGCAGATATATACTGGAAAGAATATAGGAGTATCCTCTCACCTTCATGGCATAGTGTATGAAGATGTACCATCCTTCACAATATATGCAAAGAGTCTTGGCGTAGAACCTGTGGAGTTAATTCTAGAGTCTGCTATAGAAACACAGCGAAGAATGATGTCTAGAAGAGGATTAACGCTTACTAGGGAAGAGATTGAAGTCATTAGAAAAGTGTACGAGATGACTATGGAGGACAGGAAACAAGCTGGTGTTAAAAAGAAGAGATTTAAACTACCGTAAATTGAATAGCCAGTCCTTATAGTCCTATTTTAAATATACCTTAAACCCATAAGAATTATTTTAAATCTACCATAGGTGTATAGAATGGATGTTAAGATGAGCGTAGAACACTTTATGTTAAGGGAGTTAAGAGAGGGTCCTATAGCTGTTAAAAGCACTTTAGAGAAAATAGATGAATTGATCAAGACACTAGTGGATGAAATTGAGGAGAGAGAAATCGAAAAGGGCTTCATAATAGGTAGTGGAACAAGTTTTCATGCAAGTCTAATCCTGAACTACTTACTCTCTAGATACACTAGCCTCCAGTTTACTGCAGTACCTGCGTCTGAATTTGAACTATGGGCTCTCTCTATCAAAGAGAAACATGCAGTTATAGCCTTTTCTCAATCTGGGGAGTCGTCTGATATAATAAAAGCTATCAATAAGGCTAGAGAGAGTGGAGTATTTGTAGTGGGAATAACTAATACTCCTGGGAGTACTCTAACCAAACTAGCGAACATTTCCATAGTTACTAGAGCAGGAGAAGAGAAAGCAGTAGCGGCTACTAAGACACATGACGTTCAAATAGCGACCAGCTATTTACTAGCTTTTAGGCTAGTAAAGAGAATTGATCTCATAAGAGAACTTTATAAAATCCCTGAGAAGATGGATAGGGTTTTAGATGAGGAAGAGAATATAAAGAGGTTAGCAGGCGAGTATAGAAGAGCCGAGCACATGTTTATATTAGGAAGGGGTGTGAACTACCCAGTCTCACTAGAAGCTGCTTTAAAGTTTAAGGAGACCTCCATGGTACATGCCGAAGGTTTTGCATTGAGAGAATTTCTTCACGGACCCATACAGTTAGTAAATGAAACAACACCTATCCTACTAATACTTCCATCTGAGGAAACATTAACAGTCTCGAAAAAGGTGGTAGATAGATTAAGAGAGTATAAAGCACCCTTAATATCGATAGTCTCTGAGCATCTAAATATAGATTTCACGGATAATATCATAAGGATACCAAGTGTATTTGAGGATCTCTCGGCACTACTAACAGTAAAAGCAGTCCAACTATTCTCCTACTTTACCTCTATACTGAGAGGGTACAACCCTGATAAGCCTACTAAACTGGCTAAGGTGGTTAGATAAATGAATTCCCTAAGTTTGATAAGGGAAAACTCTAGATCAAAAGGATTTTTAAATCTCCTCATTCCTTATTATGAAGGTCTATCCATAGTTAATATATTACCCACAATATTGAACTCACTTGGTTACAAATGTAATCTTAAAGAGCTTGATTATAGATTCATTAATAAAGAATACTTCGAAGATTTAGAAAAAGTTCTATTAATAATAATTGATTCATTAAACTATGAATACATGTTAAAGGTAGCAGGACTACTAAAGATTAAGGAGTATGATACCTCGATAATTCCCATAACATCCGTAGCTCCGACAACTACAGCGACTGCATTAACATCTATATACACTGGTACTACTCCTCAAGAACATGGCGTTCTAGGATATAGATTATACATGCGGGAGCTAGGAATGATAGTGAAGACTATAGAATTCGCGCCAATAATAGGAGGATTCAACGATAGCTTAAAAAAGTGTGGTGTAGACATAAGCATCCTAGTTAAAGCTGAGCCTCTTCCAAAGATATTTAGTGAAAAAGGACTAAAGACATGTGTAATTGGTCACAAAAGACTAGAAGACACAGCGTTTACTAATGCGATAGTGGATGAATGTGAAACAAAGACTTATCTCTCTCTTTCAGATATGCTAGCCAACTGCAAAAGAGCTTTAAGAGAAGAGTTTCAACTCATAATAGCCTACTGGGGGCTTCTTGATAGTATAGGACACGAGTATGGTCCTAAATCCCATGAATTCACTTTAGAACTTAAACATATAATACTCTCTATAAGAGAATTATTATTAAAAGAACTAAATAGTAAGAGTGAGAAATGCCTAGCAATCATAACATCAGACCATGGACAAGTAGAAGTAGAGGAAGAAAAAACAGTAGTACTTGATAGTGATAGTGATCTTTTAAAATCACTTATAGTCCCTCCCTATGGAGAGAGTAGATTTCTATACCTGAAGGTAGAGGATGAAGACATGCTAACGAAAGTCTATACTAAGAAATTTTCTGATAAGAGTATATTGTTTAGAACAAGAGATTTAATAGAAAAAGGAGTATTCGGTATAGGAGAGATAATGGATAGTATCTTACCTAGACTAGGAGATTTCGTAATGGTTATGAAAAAAGGGTATTGTGCAATATATTCCTACTCCTCAGAAGAGAACATCAAATTCCTTAAGGGTAGGCATGGAGGTCTCACTTTCGAGGAAGTAGTAATTCCACTTGTACTCATAAAATATCGAAGATAGCGAATATAAATAATCAACGAAACTATATCCATGCCCTTTCTCTAAGATTTTTGATCACAATACTGCTTATCTCCTTAGCGACTTCAAAGGCATCTCTAGTAGCATCAATATACTTTACGTTAAATTCTGCAACTAGATCTTCAGGTAGATCATAATAAATTGAAGCTTGTCGTCTTATATGATCCTCACTTTCAAAGGCATCTACTACCCTACCCTCTATGTACATTCTCCTAACAAGCTCATCCGCATCTACTTTCAGAATGAAAGTAATGTGAGGTATAGCTCTACAGTACTTATTAATCTCACGAAGCCACCCTATATCCACTCCTCCTATTAATCCCTGGTATATGAATGTAGTAAGTAACGAGCGCTCCTGGATCACTAAAAACTTCTGAGTACACTGTTCTAGTGGTCTAATCTTCAACCTGTAGTAATGTAGATGATCGAGAGCATAAGCTAGAGAGTACTCCTCTGGAGCTATCTCTATCTTTAGATTACGTAATATACCAGTAAAGGATCCTGTAACTAGTTCATTTGACGGTAATTTAGTTCTTCTTATGACTATATCGGCTTCAGGAGGAAGTCTTCTCCTAAGTAACTCTACTAGGATATTGGATATAGTGGTCTTTCCTGAGAAGTCTGGCCCATCTATTGATACTATGAAGACTACCAAGTCTTAATCCCATAAATTCCTATAGTGAGTATTACATATAGATAATCTCACTTTACACATCGAAATTCTCAGATATTCTTCTATATAATTCCTAACTGCTACATTCTCTTCTATGAACATATTGCTATTGAGACATTCTTTTAAACTTTTAGTATTTGATTATTTTCTTCTAAATATTTTACAAAAGAGATGACATCCTCCTTCTATCAATATCAAATAGGCTAGAATGAATATTTTAATATAAAGAGACTTATATACGGGAATGGGTAGGGACTATGACTATGAATCCTCACGAAAAAATTATGGACGAGGTGGCTAAAAAGATATTAAAAACACTAGTAAAGGAAAAGACCTTAACCTGTAGGGATATAGGCGAAAGAACGGGGATCGATATCAGAAGAATAGCTGCCAAGATAAGGTGGTTAAAAGAGTACGGCTATGTTAGAAGAGTAGAACGTGGTAAATACGAGATTTCAAGTAAGGGAAGAGAAATTGTAACATAAGTACTATCGAAGTATCAGTTGGGTAAGTTAACTTCATCCTTCTGTGCCAGGAGTACTCATCATTTTTCTTTAGATTCCCATTTCCTACTTCTCAAAGAACTATATTAGTCCTACTGCTCTCTTCAGTAGGTCTATATCTTTTCTAAGTCTATCTATCTCTTTCTCTAAGAATTTCACCTTTTCCTCTAGGCTCATTTCCTCTTTTATTTCCTCCTTTTTCTCTTCTTCAGCAACTATACGAGTTGCATTAGTTATGTCGGCTCTACAGAATATACAGTAGCGACCTTCAGGAACTATATTCCCGCATTCAGGACATTTTACTTGACTTATAGTATCTACATCCATTTCCATACGACCATTCACCAAATGGATTTCGCATATTAAAGTTTCACGGGATAGAGCTCTCGTTAGCTAGGATCCTTGTGGCGATAACTTCACCTCCAGATAGTAAGTTCATAAGTGTGCCTCTCTTTGTTATATTGAGGAAAACTACCTCTATTTTCTTTCTTGCCAGTCTCTTAGCGACATTTAACTTGGAGAGAATCCCTCCAGTCACATCAAAACGTCCTATTCTTCCACTTATGTAATCCAATTCGCTTAAATTTACTCTAGTTAAGAGTCTAGCTTTCGCATCAGAAGGGTCTCTATCATATATTCCATCAACATTCATACCAAAGATAACGAGGTCTACTGGAAAGTAATCTGTTAGGAGATCAATTATAGTATCACCAGAGATTATGGAGTACCTCTGATTAACGTCTAGTACTACATCACCATGAAGAACCGGTACATAGCCCACTTCAATAGCAGTCTTTATAGGATCGATGAATACTCTACGTGGAATTCCACTCTCATTAACTATTATACAGGAGGGATGAATAGGTGCCACTGGTACCTCTGTATCCATAAGATTTTTACAGATCAATTCGTTTAGTTTTAGCATGGCTATTCTAGTCTCTAGATAGCCTCTGTATGATCTATCTCCTCTATTTATGCCATGTAATGTTGCCATATAGTGTCCAAAGGAACCACCTCCATGCACTAGAATGAGCTTATAACCCTTATCGAGAATCTTTCTAATCTCTGATGCTAGTCCTTTGATCACTTCAATTCTAGGTGTAAGCGGTCTATCCTTATAGGTTATGGCAGAACCTCCAAGTTTTACTATTACTAATTCCTTTCCGATATCGCTCAAATTCTCACCACTTCCTCTTTATAATGAACAAGGCCAACTCTTCTAGAAGATCTCTTGCTTTAGATCTTTTTAGCCTATACAGATTATTTATAGCCTTATCTATGAACTCTCTAGCAAGTCCATAAGCTCTTTCCTTAGAGGTAGTCCTCCTTATAAGCTCTATAGCTTTTTTAAGATCCTCCTCAAGTACTATATCCTTCCTGAGAATACTCAATAACCTCTCTCTATCATTAGTATCCATCTCCTCTAGTGATAGTAATATCACTATATTTCCTAGTTTGTGTTCTATTATATCCTTACCTATACGTTTTCCAAAGACTTTTTCCTCTCCAAATATGTCTAATAGATCATCTATTATCTGAAAAGCCATACCTATGTTAAGTCCATACTCTGAGAGAGCACGTTTTGTAGAGCTATTGGCATTAGCTACTATAGCACCTGAGAGACAACTTGCGCGCATCAGTTCTGCAGTCTTATACCTTATCATTTTAAAATAATCCTCTAGTGTGATACTATGATATCGATGATCTATTAGGTACTTTTCATGTCTACCAGCCTGTTCAAAGAGTATGTCTAGTCTTTCTCCCTCTATTAACCTCTTGATAGTAGTTGCGAGCAGTGAATGTAGTTCTAAGGAGTTCTTTGTATCATTAATAGCCTGAGTTATAGATTCTCTATAGTGCGTAGCTACCAGTATGGCTATTACGTCGCTGTAAACCTTTCTGAGAGTAGGCTTCCCTCGTCTAAGTTCTCCCCTGTCTATTATGTCATCAAGTATCAATGAGTAGTTATGGATCAGTTCTATAGCTGCAGCAGCTGGTATAGCATCCTCCATGTTTCCTCCTGCTGCTTCACAGCTTAGAATAGTCAAAGCAGGTCTAATTCTCTTCCCGCCAACCTTCACTTGGTATAGAACTGCCTTTTTAAAAGCAGGGGAAGTATCCTTTAGTAATACCATCTCCATATACTCATCTACAAGAGCTCCAAGTTCTTTCAGTCTGTCTAGTATGGATAAATTCATACTATCCCTTTTCTTAATGCGATTATGATTTAAAATAATTAGGGCATGGATTTAGGTCATCATATGAAGTACTTTTTCCTCAAGTTCCTTTAAAGGATCTAATGAATAATCTACTCTAATGCTTATAGGGCTACTATAAGGTTCAGCGTATAGGACAGCAGCACTTCGATCCCCTCGTCTATCCCCTCCTGCACTATGACCTGCTCTAAGAGCTTTCATTATCCTCTGAATGGGATGTAAGTCTGAGGTAGTGCATAATACCCTGTACATAGCTTCAATTACCTTACCGCTACTCAACATATTCCCACCGCAGACGAAACCTATACCAATTTTAGCCCCTCTTTCGGGAGGGCATTTTACACCTGTATAAGCATAACCATCACCTCTGCAGGAGAAGACTAATAGCTGTCTTCTACTCGGTTCTGGATCTGTACTTAAGGCTAAATTCACAGCTTCTTCACTACTATACCCTCTCTCTAATAGAGAAAGGACAAGAGGTCCTAGAGTGACATTTGTGTATCCTTGAGTCGCTACTGCACCAATGCATGCCCTAGCCCAGGGAACTCTACTACCCACTGCTAAACTACCTGAGACGACACCTACTAGTACTGTGCCTTCAGGCTCAGCAAGTACTATAGTATAGGTCATAGTGTTTCTCTCCCTGAGAACCCATTTATTTGAGTACTTTAGCTGGTATATTTAACTAACCGTTTAAGTCCACATAAATATAGGTGAGCTGGAAAAGCACCTACAGGTTTTCACAGATACTCTAGTGGAGACGACATGGCCCCTCACTGTAACAGTAATCTAGCTATCGGACTGGATCCAACTCGTGCTCCAAAGATAAGAGTCGTGAAGGGACGAGGCGACCACTGATGAACGCTAAGCCACGAGGCACTACCAAGAGCATGAATCTCTTGTCGAAATAGGAAAAAGGTCGATAGGTAAGAGCATATAATTAACCTCGCTTTAGATAACCGATCTAAATGGAAGAACTATTACCAGTACTACTAGGCATAGTCCAAGGAGTGCTTGAATGGTTACCTGTGAGTAGTAGTGGTGTGATCATGGTAATATTGATTCTATTTAAACTTCCTTCGCAGATAGCCTATGATACAGCGTTGTATCTACACTTAGGAACAGCTATAGCTGGAATTACTTACTATAGAAGGATATTTTATAGGGTCTTTATCGATCTACTTAAGTTAAACCTTAATAATATCTATTTAAAATTTATTTTAATAACCACACTCCTCTCCATAGCAGTAGCCCTACCTACATACATGATATTTAGAGAATTAATAAGTGAAATCGAAGGAAATATGCTAATGTCAATAATAGGAACCCTATTATTGGGAATAGCAGTCCTCTTAAGAAAGGCAAAGAGAAGTACAATCAAGGAGTTTAATGAAATGACATTGAGAGATATGATACTTTATGGTATAGTACAAGGACTATCAGTACTACCGGGGATCTCGAGGAGCGGAGTTACTCTTGCAGTAATGCTAACCCTTGGATTCAATCCCACCTCCTCTCTTACAGCTAGTTTTCTAAGTGCACCTATAGTAAGCATTCTAACTTGTCCACTAATATGTAGGAGTTTTAATCCCCTATATCTCACCTCGCTTGTAATCTCAGCCATAACAGGTGTAATAGCTATTAGAGCAATGCTGACCCTATCTAGGAAGTTCAAGATCGAAGTCTTTACAATCATAATAGCCACGATGATATTGATAACTAGTATAGTGCTTACAATAAGCATGTACCGATTAGGTTATTAAAACTGGGTTATATTTTTAAATAGCAATAGGTATACGCTACTCAGCATACATAAGGGGATGGGTATGAGGAAGCGTAAGAAGAAAGGTAAATCACATTCAACAAGACCTCTAAGAACAGGGTCTCCAGAGTGGCTAAAAATCTCTCCAGAAGAAGTAGAAAGCCTCGTTGTGGATCTAGCTAAACGTGGGTACCCTCCCTCAATGATAGGTATAATACTAAGAGACCAGTATGGAATACCCCTAGTAAAACAGATTACGGGAAAGAAAATAGTACAGATATTAAGAGAACATGGATTGAATCCAGAGCTCCCAGAGGATTTACTAAATCTCATAAAGAGAGCTATGAGAGTAAGAAGACACCTAGAAGAACACCCTAAAGACTACCATTCTAAAAGAGGTCTTCAAGCTATAGAATCCAAGATCTATAGATTAGCTAAGTACTATAAGAGGAGAGGAATACTTCCAGAGGATTGGAGATACAGGCCAGAGAAGATAAGCATATTTGTCTAGCAACGGGATGAGACTTGGGAGACTTCTACGACCTATGTATAGTGACAAATACCGAGAGACTTCATAACTTCCTCGAAAGAGCATTTAGATTAGGTTATAAGGGAGTAGGTGTCTCTGGTCTATCTATTAGCACTAGAGATAAATTAGAGATAGATTCAAAAGTTGAAGTAATATCTAGATTAGATCTATATTTCGATAAAAACATACAGGCAAAGAGAGTGCTTAGAAGAGAGAGAAGGAACTTTGAAATAATTGTTGCACACCCTAAAAATGTAAATACAGCTAGGTTCTCCACCAGAGATGGAAGAATAGATATAGTAAACTTTCATGGATATGAGTATCTTTTCAGCCCCATCCAAGCAAAACTCATGGCTAATGAGGGGAAGGCTCTTGAAATATGTCTTAGTCACTTAAGAACTCTAAAAAAGCTAAATCCTCGCCCGCTCACGAGGATTATCAGAAAGTACTATGTTATGTTGACATTAGCAGAAGAATTTGGAGTAGATGTTGTATGTTCTAGTGGAGCTACTAACCTCTATGAAATGCTCTCACCTAAGGACGTTATAGCCTTTATCTCTATTCTAGGACTAGGGAATAAAGCAGCTCAAGCCCTCACTAAGACACCTAGAGAGATTCTGGAAAGAAATAGATTAAAGCTATCAGATAAGTTCATCTTACCAGGAGTAATGCTACTAGATGAGTAATAAATTTTAGACTAGACTACCTGAAATTACAAGGGAAGAGTGCTGGTAAGAGCGAGGAGACTCAGAAGAAGATATCTAGTGTTTAAAGTAGAAACGAGAGAGAAGGATAGGATTTGGAGTAGGAGAGAAGTAGAGGAAGCATTAGTAAGTAGCATACTTGCACTTCATGGAGTAATAGGACTAGTCAGATCTCACTTTAAACTAGCTAAGTACGATGAACAGAGAGGTACAGGAATACTATCCTGTTCACATAGATATGTCGACCTCGTGAGATCGGCTATACTCATAGCAGGGCTCAGGTTGGGCGATTCTTCCATACATACAATTAAAGTTACTGGAACTCTTAAAAAAGCAATTAGAATCTTTAATTCTCTTCCTAAAAACACTTCCTAGCCTAAGTCTCCAAGCCGCTCTTACTATAACTTTAGTTGTCCAGGAGAAGGAAAGTTCTAGAGCGTTAAAAGAGTTTTCGCTACTATAGAGGTACGTAAGGTCGGTTCACTGTTGAGAGTACTTTAAATTGAATAATAGCTATCAATCTACTTATCGAAAAGTTATATAAGATACAGAGCGAAAAATCCCTAGGTGATGTATATGTTCCCTCCAACGGGAGTAGGATATGATAGGGCCATAACCATCTGGTCACCGGATGGAAGATTATATCAAGTAGAGTATGCCATGGAAGCTGTTAGAAGAGGTTCAATTACATTAGGAATAAAAACTGAAGATGGTATAGTACTCGCAGCAGAAGTCAGGTCAATGGCCCTTCTTGAGGAGAGTAGTAGAGGTTATAAGATAGTAGCAGTAGACGATCACATAGGTGTGAGCTTTTCAGGATGGTTCTCCGATGCTAGAGTACTGATAGATAGGGCTAGATACTATGCACAAGTGCATAGACTCCTATACGATGAACCTATTGAAGTAGAATTACTAGCTAGGAGGATCTGCGATATACTTCAAATATATACACAGCATGGAGGAGTAAGACCCTTTGGTGTAGCACTACTGATAGGTGGAGTAGACTTTACGGGGCCTCAACTTATCTACGTAGAGCCTAGTGGTACATACTATAGGTTTCTAGCACATGCTATTGGTACTGGAGCTGAGGAACTTAGAGGGCTACTAGAAAAGAACTATAGGAAGGACCTACACTTAGATGAGGCAGTAACACTAGCAGTAAGATCACTAAATAAGGTAATCGAAGGTGGATTAAAGGTAGAAAATATAGAGGTAGCGGTAATTGAAAGAAAGACTATGAAGTTCAGAAAACTAAAGAGAGAAGAAATTAGAAAACTTATTGAGGAAGTAAGGTGAAACCATTGAACAATAAAGAAGTCATTGCAAGATACTATCACATGGGTAAGAAATTTGAGGTAGTAGTTCATGCTGAAAAGGCATGGCAGTTTAAAACAGGAAAATTAGATAACGTAAGGGAAGTCCTAGTTGGTGACATCATATATTATGATGTGAGAAAAGCACTAAAAGCGTCTATGGAAGACGTAAAAAAGGTCTTTGGAACAGATAACGTATACGAAGTAGCGGCGAGAATAATAAAAGAGGGAGAATTACAGTTGACAGCTGAACAAAGACGCGAGCTTATAGAGGAGAAGAGGAGAAGGATTATAGAAGTTCTATCGAGAAATGCTATAGACCCCAGAACAGGACTGCCACATCCTCCTCTCAGAATCGAAATGGCAATAAAAGAGGCAAAAGCACCTATAGATCCCTTTAAGCCTGTGGAAGAACAGGTTAAGATAGTAATAGATCGTATCAAAGGTATTCTCCCTCTTAAGTTAGCTAGGGCTAAGGTTGCTGTAAAAGTACCACCAGCCTATGTAGGGAGGGCTTATGGTCCTCTTTCAAAGATGGGAAGAATTATCAGGGTTCACTACTTATCGGATGGTAGCATGAGTATGGAATTAGAGATAGCAGCGGGTCTCACAGAAGCCTTACTCAATAGGCTCTTAGAGCTGACTAAAGGAGAGGGAGAGATGAAGATATTAAGCAAAGAATTCATATAAAGTGATAAAAGTGAGAAGAAGATATAAGTTAGTATTACCAGGAGAGGTAGTCAGAATAGGCGATGTAAAGACTACTACAAACGTAATTAAAATAGGTGACAAACTGATTGCTACACTAGTTGGTATACCCAAAATGAAGAAGAGAGGAGGAGAAAACATATTAGATGTTATACCGCTAAAAACCCCTTATATACCCAAAGAAGGGGATATTGTGATAGGGAAGATTGTCGATATAGGAGTAACTAATTGGACTGTAGACATTAACTCTCCATGGAAAGCGATTCTTCCACTCTCAGAAGTCTTCTCTAGACCAGTACACATAACCAAGGTAGAGCTAAGGGATTACTTAAACATAGCCGATCTTATAGTAGCTAGAGTTATAGCCTTTGATTTGACAAGAGATCCCCTACTAACCATTAGAGAATCTAGATTAGGTAAGGCGACTAGAGGACTATTTCTAGAGCTTAACTCGTGGAAGTGGTCACTACTCAAGTCAAAAGAGGGTCTTTTGAAAAAAGTTAAGGATAAAGCAAAATGCGATATCATCCTAGGCGCTAATTACAGGTTACTAATACTAGGTAAAACGCTTGAAAATGAGCTAAAAGCCTTAGATATGGTAAGAAATATCTTGAAGGGAGAAGTAATATGAAGACTAAAATTAGATTAATAGATGATAGTGGTAAGAGAGTAGATGGAAGACTACCAGATGAACTAAGACCTCTAAGATTTGAAGTAGGTATACTAAAGAACGCTGATGGTTCAGCATATGTTGAACAAGGAGGTAATAAGATAGCTGTAGCTGTATATGGTCCTAGAGAAGTACACCCCAGACATCAAGCTAGACCAGATAGAGCACTATTGAGAACGAAATATAGAATGGCTACATTTTCCGTTAAGGATAGAAAGAGTCCTACACCAGGTAGAAGAGAGATAGAGATATCAAAAGTCATAAGAGAGGCCCTCGAACCAGCGCTTTTACTAGAGAAGTTCCCTAGAACTACTATAGATGTCTTCATCGAGGTACTACAAGCAGATGGTGGAACTAGATGTGCTAGTATAAGTGCAGCTTCACTTGCACTAGCTGATGCAGGAATACCTATGCGTGATCTCGTAACAGCTGTAGCTGTAGGTAAGGCTGATGGAAGGATTATACTAGACCTCAATCACCTTGAGGATCAGTACGGTGAAGGAGACATGCCAATAGCAATGATGCCATCACTAAATGCTGTAACATTACTTCAGTGCGATGGATCATTCACACTCGAGGAATTAGAGAAAGCACTTAAACTAGCAAGAAAAGGAATAAGTACCATATATGAAAAGCAGAAGGAAGCACTTAGATCGAGGTATTTAGATATCACAAAAACCTACAGGGTGGTCTGATGTCTAAAATAGAACATGTAATTCCAATCATAAAACAGAAGACTATAAGAACACTACTGGAGAAGGGAGAAAGATTAGATGGAAGGAAACCCATGGATTACAGAGACGTAAGAATAGAAGTAGGGGTTATAGATAGTGCTGAAGGATCAGCACTTGTCAACTTAGGTAATACTCTTGTCATTGCGGGTGTAAAACTTAATATAGCAACACCTTTCCCAGACTCCCCCACCTCCGGTGCTCTCATAGTTAATGCTGAGTTGATTCCTCTAGCATCTCCCATATTCGAATATGGTCCGCCTAAAGAAGAGGATATAGAGATCTCAAGAGTAGTGGATAGGGGAATAAGAAGCTCTAAACTAATAGATCTAGAAAAGTTGGGAATAATAACTGGAAGAAGAGCCTGGTTTGTGTATGTGGATTTATATGCTCTCAACCACGATGGTAATCTACTTGATGCCTGCATGCTTGCAGCGGTATCAGCTCTCTTAACAACTAAAAAGCCAAAAGTTCATGTAGAAGGTGATGAGATTCGAATACTGGACGAAAAAGAACCAATGCCTATAGAAAATACCACCCTATCTACTACTTTTGCAAAGATTGGAGAATACGTAATAGTAGATCCTACGTATGAGGAAGAATTGGCAATGGATGCGAGGTTAACCATATGCTATGATAAAGACGGAAGAATAGTGGCAATACAGAAAGGAGGAAGTGGTTACTTTACACCAGAAGAAATTATAGATCTAGGGAGAAGGGGATTGGAAATCTCCAGAAAGCTTATAAACAAGTTACCCACACCGCTGAGTAGTAATGAGGTGTAGCTCTTGGGAAGAACAAAGAGTGTAGGAATAACAGGTAGGTATGGGGCTAGATACGGATCTACACTGAGAAAGAGAGTAAGGATGATAGAAGAGAGGAGAAGAAAGTCTTACAGATGTCCGAAATGCTACACACTGGGGAGAATGATCAGAATAAGCATAGGAATATGGAAATGTAGAAAATGTGGCTATACCTTTGCTGGAGGAGCGTGGGTTCCCAGAACCGAACTTGGAAGAACCTTTACACCCGAGGAACTCAAAAAGAAATGAAGTATAAAATAGTCATAACTACGACGAGAAGACCTAGTACAAGAGCGAGGAGCCTAACTAATGACCTAGCAAAGAGCCTACCAAGAGCTATTAGAATTAATAGGGGTAAACTGAATATAGAGGAGCTTGCGGCTAAGGCTCTTGATCTAGGTGCTGAAAGAGTATTGATAGTAGGAAAGGGTTTGTATGGAAATCCAGGAAGATTAGTATTTTTAATAACGACCGAAGAGAATTATTACTTCTATCCTCTCATAATCCAGTTAAAAGGAGTAAAGCTTATAAGAGAACTTGATGAGACATCCTTACCCAGTAAGATAGAGAGGTGTGCAATTGTAATAGCACCAGAATCGAGTATTGAACTAAGCGAACTAGCTCATAGTCTCTCAGAAGCCCTAGGAATATTTTATCTAGAGGAGAATTCACTAAAGTCCATAGCTAGAGCCTTCGATAATCTCATAGTACTTGAAGAAACATTTTCCATAAACATGAGATTCGTGATGAAATTTGTTAATCCCAAAAACCTAAAGGCCTCTGGTCCTAAGCTGTTCATAAAGAGAGTAGTGTACAGAGAGCCTATCCTGTGAGAAAATGCCATATGGAGAGATAAGGATTGAATTATCAGTAGAGAATTCCGATCTACTTAATGTACTATACACTTCGCTTCTTCCAGAGCTTAGAGAATTCCGTACTAAGAGAGGAAGAGTAAATTTATTAAAGAATAACGATAGACTCGTGATACTGATAGAAGGAGGAGATCTATCTATACTGAGAGCATTAGCTAACAGTGTCCTAAGGCTCATAGGAGCTACTTTAGAGACGCTTAATAAACTCTTTAATGAGTAGTAATATCTCGGAACGGATATCCTTCCTAATTCGACTATAGTTATTTAAATATTTGATTTAGTAAATTCGATTGAGGTCTATAGTATGTCAAGTATAGAAGAACTACCTCCTGCGGTTAGGAAACTTGTAGCAAACCTACAAAGATTACAGTCAGAACTTCAGACAGTAGTACTTAGAAAGCAACAACTAGATCTACAGCTTAGAGAAATAGAGATGGCATTAGATGAAATAGATAAAGCCCTAAATAAGGGAGGCGATGTGAAAACATACAAGCTTAGAGGTATAGTACTCATATCGGTAAGTCCCAATGAACTTAAGAAAGATTTAGAAGAACAGAGAGAGGTTATAGAAGAGAGAATAAAGATATTGGATAAACAGGAATCCATGCTCAGAAAGAGAATAATGGACGTACAGAAGGAAATAAGAGAAATAGCTAGAGGAGAGACAGGAAGAAGTGAATGAGTATAGTTAAGCGTAAGAAAATACACTTCCGAAGGGTTACAGAAGAGGAGAAGGATAACATATTGAACATAGTTTTCAATAGCATAGAAGAGGAGCTATACAGTAGATTAAGAGAAGATGATATAAAGGATCTAGTAATAAAAGTAGAACTCCTCGGAGAATATTTTCTAACTATTAAGACGGAAGTCGAAGTAGAAGTGAAATCTTTTAGGAAAATAGATGTAAACAAATTATTGGAAGAAGTACTAGATAAGGCGTTAGAAAGAGCAGAGGTTGAAGTAAGAAAAATACTGAAACCTGAAGTACACTCTACACGATAGTTTCCTAGTACAGATAGATTTGGAATAGCTCTAATTATATGTAAACGAATTTAAAAAAGCGAGAGAATAGTTAGGTAGTATGGGACTAAGGGAGTTAATAGAAATTATAACATCACTTCGTGATCCTATAGAGATAGCAGTAGTAACACACCAAGATGCCGATCCCGATGCTATAAGTTCTGCTATAGGTATTAATCATCTTCTTAATCGCTTATACCCTAACTCTAAAGTGACGATAGTAGCTCCCGGTGGTATCAGTAAGTTGTCCCGTAAAGTTCTTTCAACAATTTATACGGAAGATAAGTTAGAATTTTTGAAGGAGCTTCCTCAAGCAGATATATACATCTTAGTAGATGTTAGTAACTTAGTACAGTTGGGAGAGGTAGGAGAAAAAATAGAACGTGAAAGGGAAAAGATTATAGTGATAGATCACCACATTCCAACTAGTAGTACACTGGATAGAGTTAAGTACAAATGGATATGGCCAGAGGCTAAGGCATGCTCACTAATGGTCTTCTCAGTACTAGAGGCTTTAGACATAGATATTCCTAAGGATCTAGCCACACTACTATTAACAGGTATACTCTATGATACTAGAAGATTTATCCACGCAAATACTAAAACATTCGAAGTATGTGCCAAACTTCTGAGATTAGGAGCTGATTATACATTAGCTCTGAGATCACTAGCGACTACTGAGGCAGATTTGTCTGAGAGATTAGCCATACTTAAAGGTCTACAGAGGATGATGTTGATAAGGATTGGAGAACTAATAGTAGCTCTCTCGTATGTAAGCGCTTATGAAGGAGTTTTAGCAAGAACCATAATCTCTTTGGGGGCGGATCTAGCTATAGTTATCGCTGAGAAAAAAGGTAGTATAAGAGTAAGTGCTAGATCAACCCCTAAATTCTATAGGATAACAGGGATAAATTTAGGTAGAGATCTACTACCAGTCATAGGACGATTAATTCATGGCGAAGGTGGTGGACATACTACAGCTGGTGGTGCAGTAGGGAAAGGTAATCTTGGAGAGGTGTTGAACGTAGTATATAGTACCATAGTGGAGCTACTATGGAAGAAACTAACTAAATGAACATACACCACACTTACTACACTTGAGATAGCAACTTTCAGTCCTCTCACCAGAAAGATATTTTTCATATTCATAACGTAGGTAGCTTTTACTTACTCCAATATCTACTACATTCCAAGGTAGTTCATCATCTAGATCGTATCCTTGAATGGCTTTTCTAGCACTGGGGGAATGTCTATTCAAATACTTAGTGATAGTTTTATACCAACTATTAGCGGTATGTAATCTCTTCTCAGCAACTTCAACTATTACACTATGAGCGGCTTTGGGAGCTCTAGCGAGAAATGTTTCAACGTAAGCGAACTTCCAATTCAAAAAGTCCACTCTCACACCTGCAGTAGACTTAATAGAATCGAGAACTACACGTTCCTTTTCCATAATACTCTTTATATCATCGAAGGGAGCCCATTGAAGGGGGGTGTGTGGTTTGGGTATGAAGGGATTTATAGTTACACTTACTCTTCGAAATCCAATTTTTTTCACTTTACGAATAAGTTTACCAATTTCCGCGACATCTTTTAACTCCTCTTCAGGAAGGCCTATCATAAAGTACAACTTGATCTTCTCAAACCCGTGAGTTCGTGCTACTTTACATAGTTCAAATAGGTCTTCTGGATATATTCCCTTATTTATCTTATCAGCTAAGTTTGCTGTGGCGACTTCAGGGGCTATAGTTATACTTTTCTGCCCACTCTTTCTGATAAGCTTAATTATCTCCTCGCTCAGAGAATCCACTCTTATAGAGGGAATTGAAAGCCTTAAATTCCGATTACATAATTCCTCGAGTATATCAGTTATATGTGGATGATCCACCATTGCTAAGGATATTAGAGATACTGCATTGACTCCAGTCTGCTTTAAGCCTATGTCCAAAATCTCTAGAATTCTCCCCAGGCTCCTCATTCTAGGAGGTCTGTATATGAAGCCCGCTAGGCAAAATCTACAACCATAACCACACCCCCTATTAATTTCGAGTAGAAAAGACGGTCCAAAGGCTACCCTAATACCATGTGGAATGACCTGTCTCACAGGGTAAAAGCTTTTGTTTAAGTCTATAGTATACACTCTCCTCACTCTTTTTTCATTAAGAGTTGGTACATACACTCCGGGAACTTCAGCTAGAGGATCTATTGAACCTATTTCCTTAGCTAATTTTAGAGCATCGAGTAGTTGATCGCATACGTCTTCTACCTCTCCTATGAATATCGCATCAAAAATAGGCGAGATTAGTGAAGGATTTTGAAATGCTACAGGTCCTCCGATGATAAGAATAGGATATTCCCCTCCCCTCCTTTTCTTAGGGTATATAGGTATGTTTAGGTATCTCAGTATCTCTACACATTTAGATAAATCTAGTTCATTATGGATTGTGAAGGCCAATACATCAAATTGATCAAGTCTTCTCCGACTCTCTATACTAGTGCCCTTTGGTCTTGTATTTACAAAACTTCTCTCACAGAGTACATCCTCTCTTTTATTGAAGAGTCCATAGAGTATCTGTAGTGCGAGGCTTAATACACCAGATTCATAAGTACTCGGATAGTATAAACATATTCTAAGATCAACTCTAGTCCAGTTCTTTCGTATAGTATTCTTCTCTAGTACTTCTCTCATGTTGCTGTGGTAGATGGAGGTAGTTTTAATGGGATTTCAAAGGTATTAGTTAAAACTTTAATCTTAGATACTTCTACCTTCTTAAGAGGATAGATAACCTTGGCTCTGTTATATACCTCAGCTGCTATAGGACCTAAAGCTGCTTCTTGTATAAATTCTTCAAATGTTAGTTGACTCGCTTTTTCTTCTATTACTTCCCATGCCTTTTTTCTTATAGCTCGTTTCTGTGATTTCTTAACTCTATGAGCTGTAATGACCAGTATAAATACTCTGAGATGGATTCCATCCTTAGTTATTACATCTCTTATAACATCTATTTTGGAGGTACCTCGTCTTATTAAACTTCTCAAGTAATCTCTCGATAACTCGAAACCCTTGAACTGTGTAAATGCTTTACTATCCTCGACTTTCACCACTTGGAACTTCAGTTTTATGGGTAGTTGGGAAATATCCTTTGTTATATCATAGAGACTTACTTCTATAGTTCTACCCAGCATGTGTTTATCACTATTCGCTGGAGCATCTCCCAGCATTGCAAATCCAAAGGATGATGGAGCGTATAGAGTATACCATTTCTTAGCCATCCACTTATCTCTAGCTGCCTTACTTATACGTATGCTTGACATCTATATCAACTCTCTATTTCACTGTAGTATTATAAATGTATTCTCGATTTGAAGTTTATGTCTTTCTGAATCAACTCTATTATGCGTAATTGGAGCGAAAGCGGGATACTACTTGGAGTGTCGTCATCATACACATCAATATTTCATTAATAGTATTCTTGATAGTTAAAGGGCTCATAGATGTTAACTCTACTAAAACAGTATTTCCTCTTACTTCAGTAACTATATCGAGTTTTCCTAATACAGATTTATTGTCAGGAAGTATAGAGTTGTATATCAGTCTAGCCTCTTCGTCACTATTGAATACTACCTTAAGTCTTAACTTTATCATAGACTTTCTACTTAATCGTATTGTGAATAATTCTTATGAATCTTTTAATCTCACTCTCTGGAATAGTAGCTCCAGCGGCATTAGGATGACCACCGCCAATACCACCTACTTTCAGGGATGCTTGTCTCATAATTTTTCCTAAGTGTATATCTTCCTCTTTGATACTTGTCTTTCTGACTGAGATCTTGAGTTTATCTTCTCCACTGTATACCACTACGACTTTGAATCGCGAATACAGGGGAGCCATTAAAGAGGCTATTGTACCGACTACTCTGGGCGGTACGATATCTCTAAGATCTGCTACTACAAGCTTACCAATAATTCTGACATGTTCATCGGGTTCTTTCACTAGATTCATAGTTCTAGCCAGTAGTTTTCTGTATTCCTGTAGTACATCTAGAGCTTCTCTCAATATACGATCTCTAAAGCCCATGGCGAGTGCTATACCAGTAGATTCTTTCCCCAGTCTTCCACAAGCATTAAGGAGTGCAGAAAATTCCCTAGCATCGTACAAAGGGCTTTTCTCCCCCTCTTTTAGGAGGTAGTATGTGGTACCGAAGATACGTTCAGCTCGTTTGACACTATAGCCTCTAGAGAGTAAGTATTTGACTAATTCCGTAGCAAGCTTTTTCCTCTCCTCTAATGATAAGTCTTTATACATTCTAAGCTTTCCATTTTTGACTGGAGGGATACCTATGCTCTTTAGAAATGAAAGGCATGCATTTTCATCGTCCGTTAAGCCCGGAAAATAGGGATCTATACTATGTTCTAAACACTTTATTAAAGGTTTGGTGTAGAGTCCGAATAATCTAAGATCTATCTCTGTCTTAAGCAATAATCTCCTTGTTGCATCTTCTACAGCGATTTTATTAAGACCCTCAAGAGTATACAATTTACCTACATCCTGTCTATCTCCTAAAGCGCCTATAACAGCTAGATATGAAAATCTCTCATTAATCCTATTAAACTCCTTAGCGAGGATATATGTCATAGTAGAAGCGCTAACCATTGAACTTCCATCTATATTGTAGTCATATGGATTCAGTACGATTATTTTATCCTTTTTAATACTTTTTGTAGTCTCATGATGATCAAGTACTATAGTTAAAGGGATTTTAGAAGAACTGTCGCCGCTTAGCACTTTACTTTCATGAAGACTAAGATCGGTTATAAGTAGGATATCGTAGGACATAGTAAAAATTTCCGTTAACGTACCTTCGTCCAGTTGGTCAACTACTCTTATATGATATGGTACATCTATGAACTCTAAGGCTCTCGCAACTATAGCTGCGGAAGTTAAACCATCAGCATCATAATGAGTTACCAAGAGTACAGAGCCACCCACTATTTCTGCTTTAAGTCTTTCTGCAATACTTCTAATATCCCTTATGAAGTCTTCATACATACTGTAGTATATTCAAATGGGGCAAATAAAAGTAGGGTTTAGGATAGGGATGGAAATATAGAAACGATAGTCGACCTGAGCAGAGAATGTATTTGGTTACTTGAGCTAACCATCAGAGTGCTTTCTTAGATGATATAGGGCATTTCTGATATCTTCTTCATCTCTTATGTGGGGGAGGAATTTTATCTTTATCTTAACTATATCATCACTTTCATCATCTATAACTACTTTTTCAATTAAAAGTGACTGCTTGTTCACTCTTAAGTATAGATTTCCCTTTCTATCAGTTCTAATATTAAGAGTATCGAGGAGATATTGATAGTCTAAGTCGTCTAGAGAGCCTATAATTCTCGAGGTTATATCCTGTGCTTTCTCTCTATCGCTTACCTTGAGTCTAAATACCTCTATAGGATTACCATAGTACCCGAATAGTGCCTCCACATTTATATTCCCCTTAATCTCCTGTCTAAGTGGGTCTGGTATGAGATTTAATATGGTAGAAAGTACTTTATCTTTATCTTCAGTTGCATGGCAGAAGGCCTCGATAAATATACTGGCCACTAGTTTCATAATTTTACCGGCTTATACTTTTTCTTTCTAGTATACCCGACTAGCCATGCGTAATGTGGGTCATTTCTGATCACAGGGTGGTGAGGGTCGATCATTATCACCTCGAACCACTTGTACATACCATCTTCACCTACCCAGTAGGAACCCAGTACTTCTAAATTAGGATGTTTTCTCGCAGCCTTCTCTTCTGCTATGAGTTGCAGGCTCTTTTTAGGAGTATGACCTAGGATGCCCATTCTCTTAGGTCTTCTACCGGATCTGGGTCTAGGCTTACTAAGGCCACCCTTTCTCACGCGCACTCTTACTACTACGAAACCTTGTTTAGCTTTGTATCCTAATGCTCTAGCTCTATTCAGTCTAGTAGGCTTAGGTATTCTAACAATGCTTGGCTCTCTTCTCCACTTAATCAACCTCTGCTTCAGTACTTTTCCAAACTCTCCTTCAAAGGGTCTTTTCCACAGCTTAGCTAGGTACTTGTACAATCCCATACTCTTTCCTCCCTCTTCATGGAGTTTAGTAAAATATATTTATTTCTGGACTATCCTTTTCTTAAAATGTCTCTTTTTCATATAGGTAGTTAATATGAATATTAGAACAAGAAAATGATTAAATTTATAATTAGTAGTGCATATATTATTTCATTATAATAAACTTTCTAATAAAGATTTATAATATATCTAAAGTTATATTCTCAACCTTTAAGAATACTATTCTCCGTAGTGAATTTAGCCTTAAATAATAAAAAGTAAGGGCAAGGTTTTCCTTGCAAAGTATGTTTAATTTAGAGATTCTAAAATACTTTCAATTTTGAATCGAAGAGGTGGATTTTTTAACAAAAAACTATTTTTATTTAGCTTATTTCTAGTATCACTTTCTCCTTACTTAAACGTGTTACTAAATAGTAGGTAGTGGCTAGTATGGCTGATGTAAGTGTTATGGCCGCTCCTACATTACTCCATGTTATCACTGTGTTTTCATGCGGTAGCCTTCTTATGACCATGTATAGTGTAGCAAATAATGTGAAGAAAACTACAAAGTTCAATGCCTGTATTTGTTTCATACCTAAAATATACTGAAGATATCCTAGTAGCCCTATAGCTGAAGCTATGAACATTGGTAGTGCTAGTAAGATGTAAGCTAACATAGCCCCTCCTATGGTTAGTTCTCTCATAAGTGTTAAGATTAGCACTAATACTACTGAAGTAGCATAAGAGGGTATTGTCAAACCTATGACCTTGCCTAACCATAATTCTTTCAAAGTGAGTGGTGTGCAAAGCAGTGTCTCTAGTACTCCTTCCATTTTCTCTCTGGTAAAACGATAGCTTAAACTAAAACCTACTAAAACACCTATACATGGAGCAATATAAGCTATGAATGTTTCAGTATTAGCCATTAAAAGTTTAAACGATGTGAGATTCAACAGTATCATTAGTAATGATATGCTTAATATGCTAGATAACATATTCCTGTCTCTAATCGTTTCCCTAATTTCCTTCCACACAATAGTTTCCATCATGCCTAGGAACACCTCCTAACAAGTTCTAAATATGTTTCTTCAAGTGTTCTCCTAAGCTTTTTAACTTCTTCAACTCTAATGTCTACTCTGGTAAGTTCCTTTATCAGTTTAGATGGTTCACTGAATACCACTATACACTTCTCCTCTTTGGTCTTCCAATTTACGACATAGCCTAGTTTTCTTAAGTACTCATATGCGTTTAGTGCCTCGTTGGCGCTAGGAAAGCAGATCTCTACTACACACTTACTGTTTTTCGCTAATAAATTGTCCACTCTATCTAATGCTATTATCTTACCTTTCACTAAAACTGCTACTTTAGTGCATATTTTTTCAACTTCGTACATGTTATGGGAAGTATATAGTATTGTTACGTTTTCCTTCCTAGAGAGCTTAATTATTAGGTCTTGGACCATGGTTTGGGATTCGACGTCTAGGCCTAAAGTAGGTTCATCGAGAAATAGGACTTCAGGATTATGAATTAAAGCTCTAGCTAATGCTAGTCTCCTCCTCATACCCTTGGAAAAATAGCCTACTTTCATGTTTCTCACTTCATAAAGTCCTACAAGCTCTAAAGCTTCTCTAACTTTCTTATTCCTCTCTATATTATTGTTAAGCCCATAGATTTTAGCATAGAATTCGAGATTCTCGTATGCTGAAAGCCTGCGAAATAATCCGTCACTTTCTAGAACAACACCTATCTTTCTTCTAAGATCTCTGCGTTTGGCAAGTTGTTGCCCGAAGACTAACGCCTTACCCGAAGTTGGTCTCAGCAAACCTAGAATAATTCTTATAGTTGTTGTTTTACCAGCACCGTTTGGTCCTAATAATCCGAAAACTTCACCGCTTTTTACATGAAACGTTAGACCATGAAGTACTCGTCTACCATTAAATTCCTTAGTTAAATTTTCGACCTCCACAACATACTTCACAGTCCACCACCTTAGTACACTTTAAATACTCCTCTTTTTACAATACTCCAGTAGCTATAGAATAGGAACCATAGTGTTGCTGTCACTAATACTATAGTATACATTGACCAAGAAATCCTCCATGACATTGCATTCAACGTATAGGCTACTACTATAACGTATGCTATTGTATTTATTATGTAAGCTCTCTTCTGCCACCCATACTTTCTAATGGTAGATATTGCCTGTAATGCTGCATAGCCCTCCTTAGTTATCGTATATTTACCCTCACTGTTTAAGGTTATTAAGTTTCCTAATTTCTTTAGATGGAAATCTAATTTCCCGCTACTTTTAGTTCCAAGTTCCCTCTTCAGTTCTGAAAAGCTCATTGACTTCTCAGCAAGTAACTTCAATATTTTAATTCTTAATGGATGCGATATCGCCTCGAATATCTCATTAGATCCCATTCCCAGGTCACCCCATGGTGCTTATGTGTAGAGCAAATTTATTTCTATACTCGTAGACAGACAGGTCTAGAAAACTAGACTAAAAGGAAAAATATACTGAGTTTAAACAATAGTATATATTGTAAAAGATATTAAGCTGGTATATTAAAATTTGCTTTTAATTTAGTTTTCGATTTTAAAAAGAAGGAGAAATCAGTTAAGAAAATCGCTAAAGAGACTAGCAAACTTTGTTAGTGGTCTTCTCTCAATTGAGGAATTACTCATAATTAGCCTTGACAGTTCTAATCTTAGGGAAATTAAGCTCCTGTCTTTACTATCCTATGTTTATCCTTTCTATGACTTAGAGTTTCCATAAATTTCTTATTAGAAAAAGTATAGAGCTGTATCATTATTTGCTATCGGTACTTAAGATCTCAATTATCTTCCTTACTAACATTAGACCAGCACGCTTCTGCGCTTCTAATGTCATAGATCCTATATGAGGAGTCGCAATAACTCTTGGATGTCCTATGAGCTTAAACTCCCACTCCTCCTTAGGTGGTTCATTTTCAAATACATCGAGAGCAGCTCCAGCGACTTTTCCTGTCTCAAGAGCTTTAAGTAAGCTTCTTCCATCCACTACAGCCCCTCTTGATGTATTTATGAGAAATACTCCTTCCTTCATCATGTTAAACTCCCTTTCACTGATCATATGAAAAGTCTCAGGGGTGAGTGGTACGTGAATAGTTATGAAATCACTTTCTCTCAAGAGTTCTTCGAAGCTACATGCGGTCACTCCTAGTCTTTTAGCGGTCTCTAGTAGTCTTGTCCTTCTGTACCCAAGTACTCTCATTCCCAAGGCCTTAGCTCTTATGGCCACTTCTGAACCTACATTACCCAGACCAATTACACCTAGAGTCTTTCCGTAAAGTTCGAACCCTTTAAGCTTATGTTTTATCCAAGCTCCTCTTTTCATACTTTCACAGGCTGTAAATAAATTTCTTGCTAACATTAACATCAATCCTATGGTTAATTCTGCTACTGATATCGAGAGAGCATTCGGAGTATTCACAACTATTATACCCTTTTCTCTAGCTTTTGCCAGATCTATGTTATCTAATCCCGCTCCTGGACGACCTATTATTTTAAGTCTATGTGCTCGCTCTATCACCTCTGCAGTTACTTTAGTTGCGCTCCTCACGATAAGTACATCATAATCCTCCACTATCTTCTTTAATTCTTCAGGCTTCGGCGATCTTATGAAGTCTATATGATAGCCTTTTTGCTTGAGCAGATCAATAGCTTCCTGTGAAATAGGATCGCATACTAGTACTCTAGGTACCATATCACCACCCTACAATAATTGCTATGAAGGATACTATTTCAATTTTGATAGTTTTCTCCATAGTGCATCTACAGCCATATTAACGGCATCTCTAAATGGTATGGAGGTACTGGGAAAGTAGAGTGGAACAATGCTATCTAGAGGAACGTGCATGTATATAGGCAAGAGAAGACTGAATATGTTATCTAATCTCGTACCAAGTGATATTGCCTGAACACCAACTATCCTTTTACTCTTCCTCTCTGCAATGCATTTTACTAAGATCTCAGTATCCTTTCCTCTAAGTCTTATTCTAGTTGAGGTTATATCATCATAGACTTTTGAAGCCTCCTCCTCTGTGGCCCCTATAGTGTACAAGTAGAGGTATCTAAGTCTCCACCAGTAATACTTTATGAACCCCCTTAGTACGGGTCTATAGCCTCCTAGATAAAGTGCACCTATTCTAGCCATCTTATCGAGAGTAGGCCATTCCTTAAACCTGCCTTTTTTCCTTGTTATAGCGTCGAGAGCTGGTACTAGGGAACCGTAGGCTATAATGTCACTATCTATAAGGTCTTCAAATGTAGTTCCTCTAAAATACTTCAGTATCTTTTCAACTTCCCCTCTAGTGTGTGATTCTATTACTGCTCGTACTTCTCCCGCCTCGCCTTCTAAGGATATATCTATTCTCTGTAGAAAATTCTCTAATTCTTCTCTTATTTCCTCATCTAAATACCTAGTAACATCAATGAGATGAATAGTACAGTGCTTTCTTATAGCACTACATATATCAAGTACCGTGGGCATCTCTCCTTCGAAGGAGAATTCCTCGTTTTCCTCAATTACTCTTTTTAAAGTCCTTAAGTCCTCCAATCGCTCTAATGATAAACTCAATCCCTTTACTTGTACTACTGTCTCTTCATTCAGGGAGAGGAGGGCACAATCGAATTCATAAGTATGTTCTCTAGTTTCAACTACTCGCTCATCCAGGTCTACATCTATAATAGGCTCCATGACTCGTATTCTCAAGGCACTTTTTAGCATGTCATTTGTGTAGAGGAATAGCATCTCCTCTCCTACGTCTCCTCTCAGATAATATGGTACTATTGGCCATACTATACAGGGTGATTGTGATCTCCATGGAAATAGAAGTATTCTTGCTCTCTGTTTGGCTCTTCTCAGTAGAAGCGCAGCTCTCACAGCACTTTGATCGGCCCCAAGTATTGCTATAGTCTTCATTAGTAGATTACTCCCAAGGTTTTCTACTTAGGTCCAATTTTTCAAGTTGTTCTAGGACGTACTCTCTAACCTCATGGGGAGAAGGGAGGTCTTTCACAAGCTTCCCTCTCTTTAGATAGGGGATGAGCATTTTCTTCATATCACTACCGCATACTGGACATATAGGAGGTGCTTTATTAGCCTCTAACACTATATCTGTCAAGCACTTTTGACATCTGTAGACCTGTTTTAACCCTGCCATTTTTCCTCTTTTGGTTATGGGAACCCATACTCCTTTTCTCTCTACCGCTACTATATCCATGGCCACATCTATTATAGGAGCGTTTGCTATGCTAGATCCTATACCGAAGCCATCTGCACCAGCCTTAATTAACCTCGGTAAACTCTCCTCATCTATACCTCCTGAAAGTATAATCTTGACCTTATCGTAACCCCTTATTTTAAGCTCCCATTTGACTTCTCTTACTATATCTTCAAACTTCCCCCTTCTAGAGGAGGGAGTATCTAATCTCACACCATATATATTCTCTGGGCCTAGTACTTCTACTGCCATTATAGCCTCCTCTTTCTCATCATAGAAGGTATCTACCAACATTATTCTAGGTACATCTTTAGGTAGTACTCTATGAAAGGCTTTCCAGGCTTCAGAATGATCACCTTTAATAGCCCTGTATATTATCATTAAACTATGTGGCATGGTCCCCATAGGTTTTAGTCCCAAGAATTCAGCACCACGGACACAGGAAACTCCATCACATCCGCCAATGTATGCGTAAAAGCTTATAAATGGAGAGACTGCAGGATGCATCCTCCTAGCTCCAAAAGATAGTATCTTTACTTTATTACCAGCTATCTTCCTCAACCTAGCTGTCTTGGTGACTATTCCAGAACCAAATGCCAAAAAGCCTAACATAGGGGTCTCATATACTGCGAAAGATGCGTATTCTCCACTTATAGTCAATATAGGTTCTCTGGTTCCGTAGTAGTCCTTATCATAGAAGACGGAGCCTTCGGGCATTGCGTAGAGGTCTACGGGTAGGCCTTTAAATAGGTTTACGACGTCTCTTAGCCCTCCTAGTATAGCCCATTTATAGGACTTGGGTAGAGAGCTTACAGTAACTTCAGCGTGAACTCGTACTTTATCGAGGTCTTCGGCTTTCAATATTCTCACTGTTCTGAGGAAGTAGACATCGGTTGTACGTCCTTTTTTTATATCTTCTGATGAAGCTATTATGAAATTCTCATCTCCATACTCCAGTTATACCACCCTGACTCCTCATGTAGGTTTTCTTTTTAAAATTTAGGTCATATTATTACAGTACAATACTGTAAAAGATACTTAAAAGGCAAGATATGTAATAAAGTATCTTTAACTGCTACCTAGAGTATCCATAGGGACGTGCTAAGGGATCTTCAGAGAAGAGTCTATATATGTAATTTATATCCTTCTCACCTAATCCCAGTTCGGCTAATATTTCCAGTACTTCTTCTAGTTTTAGTTCACATTCACTTATCAGAAATGCTATTAATTCTTCAGTAGTTAAGACTACATCACCAGTAGTGGGTTCCTTATGTGATTCCAGGTATGACTTCAGCTTTTTTAAATGCTCTCCACAGAGTAGTCTTTCCATTTTAATGAGGAAGTCCTCTAGATCTACTTCAAACTCCGACATCAAACATCGTTTTCTCTCCAGACTAAAGCATATAAATGGTTAAACTGCAATATCCGTCTATGAGATCAAGATATTCTCCAGATCGTTATAAGAAAACGATATAATGGATAAGCGAATAAGGTCTCTGGAGAAGAGAGTAGTAGTGTGAGTATGAGGGAAATAACCACTAAGGGAAGACCTTTACTTCAAGTAGCCCTAGATCTGATAGACTTAGAGAGAGCACTAAAAATAGCACTTGAAAGCTCCAGAGCTGGTGTGGATATAGTGGAAGTAGGGACACCCCTCATAAAAAGTGAGGGGATCAGGAGTATTAGAATAATCAGAGCAGCGCTTCCAGAAAAGCCTATAGTAGCTGATATGAAGATAGTAGATGCAGGAAAACTAGAAACAGGACTGGCCATAAATGCTGGAGCAGACATAGTTACAGTAATGGGATTCTCGAGTATGAACACAATAAAGTACGTGGTTGATGAGGCTAAATCACTAGGAGGTAAGGTCATGGTTGACCTCATGAGTATACCCAATAAACTAAGAAGAGTAGAGGAAATACTTAGTGTCTGTAGACCAGACATATTCTGTATACACATCGGAATAGATGAACAGAGGGATAAAAGTGTGGAATCCTTAATTGAAGTGATACGTGATCTCAAGGATAGTAGTGGTGTAGAAGTAGCAGTTGCAGGAGGTATAGATGAAAGCACAGCACCTATACTAGCGATGGCAGGAGCAGATATACTGATAGTGGGAAGGGCTATAACTACCTCAATCGATATCGAAAGGAAAGTTAAGAACCTCTTGAAGAGTATAGGTAGGTAGGGGGTAGCTATATGAAACTTAGAATTGACTCAGAGGTCATGAAGAAGATAATAACCTATGCTAGGGCTCAATGTGATAATCTATGTCCTGAGGTAAGAGATCCTGAAACATGTGTACTATTAGTGGAGCTGTGTAGAGCACTTAAAATTCCCTGTCCTCCATGTGTAAAAGATTATGGGGGGTTTAGTAGAGAAACATTCGAGAGACTTATAGAAGATATAGAGAAGAGGTACAACCTGAGTATTCAAGAGTTCCTTTCATTAATGAAACTTAGAGGTCCTTCAAACCTACAGGAACAAGTAGATGAGATTGATGGGAAGTTTGCACTTGAAGTATTAGAAGTATATAAAAGAATTAATCAGGATAAAAGCAAGTTGTTCGAAATAGAGAAGTAGAGTAATGGTATCACAGGTAAAATTTATAGCAGAGTTAAGCCTTTCTCTGCTGAATAAGAAGGAAGGTTATGAAGTATGGTACTCTGCGTATTTGTAATAGGTCCTGCCGGTTCTGGAAAGAGCACATTCGTAAAGGAGTTTTCAGAGTACTTAGAGGACTTCGATATTCATAATGTCAAAGTTAACATGGATCCCGCGGTAGATAAACTACCATACGAACCTGATGTTGACATAAGAGACTATGTTACAGCAACTGAACTCGAAGAGAAATTAGGATTAGGACCTAACGGAGCCATAATAGCCGCCACAGATCTCTCTGTGAACTATCTTAGAGAAGTGAAGAATAGTATAATGTGCCTAAAGCCAGGATATGTACTTATAGATACTCCTGGACAAATGGAGCTCTTTACTTTTAGATCCTCAGGAGCAGAAATAGTTACACAAATAGCTGAAGAGAGATCATGTATACTCTTTCTACTCGACTCTGCACTAGTAGCAACAGCATCTACATTCACCTCGTCAATCCTTCTCTCGATATCAGTATACTATAGATTTAATCTACCACAAATAATCCTTCTCAATAAAATAGACCTAATGAGCGAAAACGAAGTAGAAAGAGTAGTAGAATGGGTAAACTGTCCAGATAAGCTTCTCACAGATCTGAGAAATGAGGGGCAGTCTACTATAATACAGGTAAATGAGACAATAGCTCAAGCTTTAGCGGATTTTATGACAGCATTTAGCACTATTCCAATGTCTGCAAAGTATAGAAAGGCCTTTGAGGATATCTACGCTAAGCTCCAACAAATATATGTAGGTGGTGAAGATTATATCACACTTTCACCGTAAACACTTTTTACTACGAAAGTACTGAAGAAATAGGTGAAGGAGACTGAAGAAAGAAATCCAGGAGATGATACAAAGAGTATTGAAGGAGGGAAGGAATTTCCTTCTAGAACCAGAAGCAAAGACTCTATGTTCTATCTACAGTATTCCCGTCACTGTATTCAGAGTAGCTAGTACTAGAGAGGATGCTGTGCGTCTTGCTAAAGAGATAGGATTTCCTGTAGTTATGAAGATAGTATCTCCTGATATAGTTCATAAGACAGATGTAGGAGGGGTTATACTGAATATAAGTAATGAGGAGGAAGTAGTGAAAGCATACGATCGTATATTGAGTAATGTTAAAAAGAGAGCACCTAAGGCAAGAATTAGTGGAGTATTAGTGGAAGAGATGGCTAAGCCCAGTACTGAGGTCATAGTTGGTTGTATCAAAGACAGACAGTTTGGACATGCAGTAATGTTTGGACTGGGAGGAGTTTTCGTAGAAGTACTCGAGGATGTTACCTTTAGGATAGTACCACTAACTAGGTACGATGCTGAGGAAATGATAAAAGAAGTGAAAGGTTATAAGGTGTTAAAAGGTTATAGAGGGTTTAAAGCCGATATTAATAGTATAGTGGATATAATACTCAAAGTATCTAAGATGGTCTCTGAAATAGGAATAATAAATCAGTTAGATCTCAATCCTATATACGTCTATGAGAAAGGAGCTAAGGTGGTAGATGCTAGAATTATTCTCGATTGAGCAAAAAGAATAGAACTGGAGAATCTAAAATTACTATTTAACAGTTCCTAAGCACACTTATCACTCTGGTAAGTCCACTATGCACTTCTATTACATGTTTTTCTAGTACACTTAACCGCATGTTTCTTACATACTTAAAGTACTCCTTAGGGTGCATGAGGACGATAGTACCTTTTTTCTTCAGAATTTTCGCGGACTCACTAATTAACTTCTCTATAAGCCTTAAAGAACCATATCCGTACGTAGAGGCTGATCTCCCATATGGTGGATCGGTCACTATAGCGTCAATAGACTCTCCCCTAAATGGTAATCTTGTAGCATCCGCTACTATAAGTGAGCACTTATCATAAGCTTGAAATTTGATGATATTCCTAAGCGATCCGTATACCATTCTTTTATCTATATCTACTCCTATACTCTCCATACCTATCAGTGCACTTTCAATAATCACAGTACCCGTACCTGAGAAGGGATCTAATAATTTGCTTTTACTATCCACTCTCGCCATATTAATCATAGCTCTAGCCATTCTTGGATCTAGTGCACTAGGATGGGTAAAGGGCTTGTATTTAGTTCCCCTTTTGAGTATTTCCTTTCTCCTTGAGGTGTATAATAGTACTCCCAGAAAGAAGATACCATCTGTTAATATTCCCTGAAGGAGTATTTTAGGAGATCTTAGATCGACTCTCGCTTTAAACCTTCTTGTGAGTATTTCACCTATTTTCTTCTCCAATAGCACCGTGCTCAAATGTCTTGAGTACTCTTTTATCCTACGAACTCGAACCGCAAATGTTTGGTTTATAATTTGGGGTAGATTAACCTTTTCCAACTCTGATAGTATAACATCTAATTCTGCTTTACACATAAGTACTTCTTTATAACAGGCTCTTACATAAGCACACCTCTCTGCTATTTCTTTGCACAGATCAGTAGGAAGATCTATTCTCATCACCTGATCATATACTTCAAAGGGGCCAGTAATCTTGTCCTCTATCAATGCTTTAATCTCGGCAATAGGGATCGTAGGATGATCTCCTGTTAGGAGAATTATGTAGTTAGTCATTGAAGAGATCTTGATATCTTACTTCTTATTACAAATACTCCAGCGACTAAAGCCGTAATCATAAAGGATATGCCTAACCAGTACAGCATATAAACAAGATCTCCGCTTCCACAGAGTACTCGTAGTCCCTCGTATATGGACTGTCTAGCACATGCAATAAAGGTAAATAGGAGTACATCCTTTCTTGGCATTCTACCAGATTCAGAAAGTACTGCTTCAGCTATTCTCCCACCTAAAACAAATAGAGTAGCTACTATGAGTAGATCTACAGAATATAATGGACCTCCTAAGTTTAGGGCTAGTATCTTGACAATAAAGGAAGGATCATACATATTTACTTCAAATCCCTTTTTACCCGCAATAAGCGTTACATCTAGAGCTACTATCAATATGGAAACTACTACTGCTATAAACGATATAGGAGCACTATTATAAAGTTTGATCACTCTTTCATCTAATGAAAAGGCCTTAACTAGTAATATCAATCCTATTATTGCAGTACTCCATATCCATATCTCCTGTACTGTAGCACCTAGTTTTATCAGTATTGCATAGAGTAGTGCTAGGGTACCGGGGATCCCTAGTGAGTACTTCCTATACCTTTCCTCTTCAAAGAGTTTTTTAAGATATCTAGTTACTAGGACGAAGGATTCCTCTATTCCACGTGATTGTTGTACTACTACTCGTCTTACAGATATCACTGGTATTCTTGATTGAATTACTGGCAATATTTGTTCATCTGTAGGACCATCTGAGACTAATATAGCACTATCAGCATTAAAAGTACTCATTACTATATCAAGCTCAGAGGTGATTTTTATATCAGCTTCAATACCTTCACTAGGAGTTCCAGTTAGTAAAGCCACTTCTACGTTCTCCTTACCGATAGATTTGGATAGTTTTTCATAGATTTGTAGTGCCGCAAACATAGCATTAGCATCTGAGTCCTCAGGACTAGTTATCGCATATCTAGTGGCTATCTTAAGGAGTTCTCTATATCCAATTACTGGTGTAGACACACCTATAGTCCTACTTACGTCATCATCTCTATCAACACAGAGTATCAATAGCTTCTTAAACCTCCGCTCCACGATTTAAACACCTTTCCAGTCTCAGTAGTAATATACTATATTCAGTAATAAATTCTATGTTATTCTAATTTTCAGATTTTCTCTCAGTATTATATCATACCGAGTTCGATTAGTAGTTTTAGCTCATCTAATGATACCTTTTCTCCCTTAATATACCTGAGGTAGATTTCCTCAGCTATCTTCTTCTTTTTTTCTCTCTCTTTAGCTATTTTTTCTGATTTTTCGTAGGCCTTGAGGAGGAATTTTAGATCTTCAGCTTTACGTTTTAATAGTTTCAGCTTGTTCATAAGTTCAATAAATTCCTTATGTCTTTCATCAGCACGACATTTTAACATCTCTTTACCCTTATAAATATCGTCCAGTTCTCTCCTGAGAACACTTATACTATCATTGTGGAGTTTAAGAGTTTCCTCAAGTTCAGAAATCCTCTCCTGTAGTTCTGAGCATTTCTGGTCTATTCTTTCTAGTTCTTTATGTTTCGTGTTTATGATTCTCTGTATTTTTTCAAGTTCCTCATCTATCTTATGGATATTTTCAAGATATTTGAGTTTTCTTTCCAACCTCTCCACTCTTCTGAGAATCACTTTTTCCTCATAAGGACTAAGAGTAGTAGTTTGGTACTTCCACTTAAGAAACTCTACTTTACTTCTTAACTTATCTTCGTTAATATTTTTCATATTAGATATAAGTGTGTAATATCTTTTACGTTTTACAAGTTCCGACCTGGTCTTTTTGAGTTTTTTCATCTCTAATATGAGAGATCTTCTCTTACTCCTCATTTCGGATAGTTTTTTCCTAATATCTCTTAACTCTTCTCTAGTCTTTCTCGCTTTCTCTATATTCTCCTTAAGTACTCTTCTTTTCTCTCTTATGATAGCACTAATTTCTCTGACTCTTTCATTGAGCTCATCTCTTTCCATTTTAGCTTCTTCAGCTTTTTCTATAAGCTCTCCTATCTCTATCTCAAGTCTCTCTAACTCTCGCTTTAGTTCGTCTCTTCTGAGCATTATCAATCTCACTACTTCAATCTCACTAATATAACTTTACGATTGAACTCTCTCTTAAGTGAAGAATCTCAGAAGAGTTCGTAAAAATATAAGGGTGGCTATGAAAACCTATGGATGCTTAGCAAAGAAGTGCCCTTAAAGTGTAAAGTATTAAATTTAGAGCGAAATTAAGAGAGTGTGATAGTAGAAGTACGCTTTCTAGGAACTGGAGGTGTAATGCCTACTCGATACAAGATGCCAGTGAGTATACTCGTAAGGATAAAGAGTTGGTGTATACTACTGGAATGTCCAGAAGGCTGTCAACTTTACTTCACTCAAAATGGGATTGGAGTGAATAAACCTCTAGTGATCTTAATCTCACATCTTCATGCTGATCATGTACTCGGACTACCTGGACTATTGCTAAGCATGAGTATACTAGGTAGAGAGAGGAGTTTGACTATAGCGGGTCCAAAAGGACTAAGAAGACTTATCGAATCTCTATTCAGCTCTATGAAAACCAGGACTGAATATAAGCTTGAAATTAAGGAGCTTGAGAAAGAGGAAGAAATAGTCATAGATAATGACGAGTATACTATCAGAGCACAGCTTATGAGACATGTCCTACCTTCCTATGCCTTCTCTATCGAATGTAAAGAGCTTAGGGGATGCTTCGACGTAGAGAGGGCACAAAAACTAGGAGTACCTAAGGGTCCTCTATGGAAGGCACTTAAAATGGGTAAAAAAGTAACTCTCTCCGACGGTAGGATAATTAGACCAGAGGATGTGATAAGGAGTGTACAGAAGGGTATTAAGATTACATATAGTAGTGACACTAGACCATCTACCAAGCTCATAGAGTTTTCAAAAAATGCCGATGTGCTTATTCATGAGAGTACTCATCCACTATGTAATTATCAACTAGCTTTTGAAGGAGGACACTCTACTGCCTTTCATGCAGCAGAGATAGCATCAGCTGCTAATGTATCAAAATTAGTATTAATACACCTAAGTCCTAGGTATCAAGATAATCCATTAGTCCTAAAAAGAGAAGCTTTACAAGTATTCAAAGGAGAGGTCATAGTCCCAAATGATGGAGATGTAATACTACTAAGGTAAGAAGTAAAGTTGTTAGCCGCTCTTAATATCATATACTACTTTCACCTTATTTTAAAAAAGTAGGACTAATAAAGTACTGATGTATATATTTAATAGGTGATGAACAATAGCTGAGAAATATTACTTAATCGAATCGATAGTAGGAGAGATGATAATAGATGAAAATGGTAACATGGTAGAACATGTGCCTATTGAAAGAGATCCTAAAGTAATAGCCAGTAGACTTCTAGAAAAAGAAGAGGGAAATATAACACCAGAGTTAACGGAACTACTAAGTAGGATTATAGATAGATTGAGAAAAGAGAATGCTGAAATTATACTCGAAGATGAAGTATTAGCCAAGAAGATAGCAGTAGAATTTAACTTCCCTAAAGTTAGGGTAGAGACTCCAAGTAAGGGTGGGTTACTCTTCAGAGATAACCTAGATAGATATTTAGAGCGGTTGGGTATAACTAGAGTAGAGTATAATACACTTCTATGGAGTACTTCCATTGAATACTCTAAGATGAAGATTAAGGAGAGAGTGGAGAAGAGAGATCTCTTCATAGCACAGGCTATAACAACTCTTGACGAGATAGATAGAACAGTTAATCTATATGCGTCCAAGATAAGAGAGTGGTATAGTTTGCACTTCCCAGAGCTGAATAACTTAGTACGAGAACACAAGACCTATGCTACACTAGTATACAACATAGGTCATAGGGATAACTTCACAGTGGAAAACCTGAAGAAACTAGATCTACCACGAGAGAAAATAAAAGAGATAGTAAGAGCAGTTAAGGAAAGCATAGGAGCGGACATGACAGAATTCGATCTAGATGTAATTAAGCAGATAGCTGGGCTAATTTTGAGGCTATATGAACTGAGAAGATTACTCGAGAACTACATAGATGAGGCAATGATGGATGTGGCTCCAAACATAAAAGGGCTTGTAGGATCGCTACTAGGAGCTAGGCTGATTGCACTTGCAGGAAGTCTAAGAGAATTAGCAACACTACCAGCTAGTACTATACAGGTTTTAGGAGCTGAAAAAGCCCTCTTCAGAGCTCTGAGAACAGGTACAAAACCCCCAAAGCATGGAGTAATATTCACGCATCCAACTATTTTCAAAGCCCCTAGATGGCAGAGGGGTAAAATAGCGAGAGCACTAGCTGCAAAGTTGGCTATCGCAGCTAGAATAGATGCTTTTGGTAATGAATATAAGGCAGATCTATTAAAAAGTGAATTTGAGGAGAGAGTTAAGGAAATAAAAACACTATATGCTAAACCCCCTAAGAGAAAGAGGGAGAAACCCCCAAGGAAGAGAAGGAGGAGGAGATAATGATAGGTGTAGAAGAAGTGGTACCACATGAAAAGTTTGAAGGAGTCTACTGGATAAGCTTTGAAGATGGTAGTAAGAGATTGGCTACAGTGAATATGGCCAAAGGTATAAGAGTATATGGAGAACAGCTCATAAAGTATGAAGGAGTAGAGTACAGAGTATGGAATCCGTACAGAAGTAAACTAGCAGCGGCAATACTTAAAGGTATAGAAAAGCTACCGATAAAGCGTGGAACTAAAGTACTCTACCTAGGCTCGGCATCAGGAACTACCGTGAGCCATGTATCTGATATAGTCGGTGATGAGGGTATAATATACTGTGTGGAATTCGCACCAAGGGTCATGAGGGAATTCATAGAGAGAGTAGCTAGATATAGAAAAAATGTAATACCAATACTTATCGATGCCAGGTTCCCATCTAAATACAGGACATTAGTAGATACTGTGGAGGTAGTATATGCCGATATAGCGCAACCTTTCCAGAGTAAAATAGTAGCCGATAATGCAGATCTCTACCTCTGTAAGAAGGGCTGGATACTCCAAGCTATAAAGGCTATGAGTATAGATGTCACTAAGGAGCCCTCAGAGACCTATGCAAGAGAAATAGATCACCTTAAATCTAGAGGATTTGATATAGTTGATGTAGTACACCTTGAACCATATGATGTAGCTCATGCCTTCGTAGAGGCTCTAAAAAAGTAGTGTAGGAGTGATCATGGAAAGGATCTTTGAGAGAGGAGATGAAGAATACATCGAGATAATCGAAAAACTAAAAAATAGAGGATACAATATTATAAGCCTCGATGAGGTCTCTAGGAGATACTGTTTTAATATACTAGCACATAGAAAAGAGAAAACCCTTTTAATAAGATATCTAAGAAACCTCGACTCAGTTCCAGCTAGATGCATAAAGGAACTAAAAGCATTAGCCTATACCCTCAATGCAGTTCCACTGATAATAAGTAGTAGAGATAGTAGAAAGGAACTCAGCAATGGCGTAGCATACATGAGATACGGCATTTATAGTGTCAATCCAAGAACCTTTATAGATGCACTGATGAATAGGCCACCATATGTATATATGGATAGAGGAGGAATATACGTCAACATAAATGGGAATAAACTTAGAAGACTTAGATTAGACAAAAATCTATCACTAGGAGAACTAGCTGATAGAGTAGGTGTAAGTAGAAAGGCTATCTACAGCTATGAGAGAAATATAATAGGCGCAAGCCCAGAGGTCCTTGAGAGATTAGAAACGATATTAGGTGAACATATAAGAAAACCTATAAATATTTTCGAAGAAATGAGAATTAGCAAAGGTAAATGTGATTCTGAGGTCGATAAAGAAGTAGTATTTCAGAAGCCTAAAAAGAGTTACGAGAAATATAGACTAATGCGCATACTCACTAAGATAGCCGATAGAATGGGCATTAGAGTCCTATTCTTTGAGAGAAATGTATTCGAAATACTCACTAAATCAAAGAATAAAAATATATTTATAAAGTTTATACTCAAGCTCGACGAAAGAGAGGTCAAAGAAGTTAGATACACTCTTAAGATAGCAGATATCACAAGCTCAAGAGCACTCTTCATAACAAGAGATAAGAGTAGAATAAGAGAACTAAAGGATATAACAGACAAAGAAACTATAAGCCTGGATCAAGTAGACGAGAGGAGGTTAACAGAAGCTGTTGGGATAAATCTAACGTAAATACTTATAGATATTCTAAGTGATATTAATGTTCAAAATAATTACTGTTAGAGAGGGAAAGGCTGAAGTATTTGTACCAGATCCCGAATATTATGTTAAGACTAAAGGGTATTATGATCCAGCATGGTTACCAGTATTCTATAATCCAAGAGCTGAACTCTCTAGAGATTTAAGCGTACTACTGCTTAGAGCCTATATAAAGATACATGGACTTAATCGATTGAATATAGTAGAACCTTTAAGTGCTACTGGAATACGCGGTATAAGGTATGCTAAAGAATTAGATCAAGCATGTACAGTATATATGAACGATATTGATAGAAGAGCCTATAATTTAATGCTAAAAAATATCACTAAAAATGGAGTAGAGGATAAAGTATATGCATCGAATATAGATGCCAATGAACTCCTTACAAGACTTCGAGGGAGTATAGCAATAGATGTGATTGATATAGATCCCTATGGGAGTCCTGTATCCTTCTTAGAAACAGCACTACTCACACTAAGAAATGGAGGTCTTTTAATGATCACGGCTACCGATATAGCTGTACTTTATGGAGTATATCCTAAAACTTGTCTAAGAAGATATCATAGTCTATCTCAACGTACACCCTTCTCCATAGAGGTTGCGCTTAGGATTTTAATAGGATACATCCTAAGACAAGCTGCAAAATTAGATAAATACATTGAAATAGTACTAAGCTACTACCATCAACTATACTTAAGGGTATGTGTGGAATTGTATAAAGGAGCTACAAAGGCCGATAAGCAGCTGACGGAGAAGATGGGCTATATAGTCTACTGTCCAAACTGCGGTAGAAGAGAAGTTTACAGAGAATACCCCTACACTCCAGATGCTCACTGTAGAAAATGTAAACTTAAAGCCATACTGCTAGGACCATTATGGCTTGGAGAACTTTGTAATGAGGATTACTGCGATACCATGTTAGGCACTCTTGAGGATACAAAATACAGGTATTGGAAGTCGGAGAAGAAAATTCTGACACTACTGAAAGAGGAGAATAGAATGCCACCCTACTATTACTCAGTCACAGAGATAGCAAAGCTAATGAAAACAGAAGAACCATCACCATTAAAGCTTAAAGAACTACTCATGAATAATGGATATAAGGCGACACTAACACACTTCGATAGTAAAGGTGTAAAAACAATTGCTAGCATGTATGAAATAGTCGAGGCACTTAAGCATGGGGCTTAAGGAAAAGAAAGTAGTATTGGTAGCCGGAATGCCGGGATCCGGCAAGTCCATAGTCTCTAAAGTAGCGAGAGATATGGGTTTCGGCACAGTATGTATGGGAGATGTAGTAAGAGAAGAAGTGGAGAAAAGAGGACTTAGCTTGACTAGAGACAACATATCCAAAATTGCCAGAGAATTGAGGAAAAGAGAAGGCATGCAGGCGATAGCTATTCGAGTACTAGACAGGGTCCTAGAACTACTATCAAAAGGTCTAGATCTGGTAGTAGTGGATGGAGTAAGAGGATATGATGAGGTTAAGTACTTTAAGGATAACCTCGGGAGGTATGCTAAACTCATAGTTCTGACAGTACACGCCTCACCAGAGACACGCTTTAAAAGATTGTGTAGAAGAGGAAGAGAAGATGATCCTAGAACATGGGAAGAATTCTTAAGGAGAGATCTCGAAGAGCTAGATTTCGGTATAGGGGATGTCATAGCTCTTTCTGATATACTACTGGTTAACGAAGGGTTATCTATAAAAGAGTTTAGAGAACTGGTGGAAAGCGTGATAAGCTCTATTATCAATAAGACAAGGTGATAGTGTTGGAGATTAGAGTAGAGTGTGAAATAAGACTAACCGAAGATCTGGAAAAGGTAAAATCGGCAGTGAGAAATCTATTTGAGCCAGAAAGAGAGATGCTAACTCCAATTAATAGAGGATACCTATATACTGCAATTGGAGAGGGTAGTAGAGCATTAAGGAAATTGTATAATCTTTTAAGAACCCAGAGGATCCTAGATGCCGCTAGAGAACATCTTAAGAGAGGAGTCGTAGGAAATACTATAACTTTCTACCTTCACAAACAAGCTGCATTCATGGGTATAGCGGCCTTTTGTTCAGTTCCAGAAAAAGAGAGCCCTTTAGGAGCTATAGTATTCACGGTAAAGACGAACGATGTAAAGGCATTCATAAACTGGCTAACTCCAAGGACAGCACAAGGGAAACCTGTAAAAGAAGAGACTCCTCCAGATCCCTAGTCTAGTATACTAATAGTATATGAACAACGGCAAGTTTTTAATACTCCTCATACTTTTAAAATGAGGTGATAACATGCCTTCACATGGATCACTAACTAAAGCAGGAAAGGTAAGAGAAGCTACTCCTAGAATACCTCCTAAGCCCAAGAAAAACCTAGTACCTAGACGTAGAAATCGAAGGAACTACAAACGACGAATATTATACGCAAGTCTAGCAAGAGGAATCGCACTAGCTCCTAGAGCAAGATAGATCTTTTAATAGTTGGGAGAAAGTTCAATACTCTTATTATACAGAACTTCTAATCTAAACTGGTGGAATATTGTCATATGAGCTTACAGAAGAACTAGGTTTCTATAGCGATAAAGTCATCAAACTACTTGAGAAGCTCGGAGTCAAGGTCTTCGATATAATTAGAGTTAGAAGAGTAGATGGTTTAGAAGTCGAAGGACTACTACTACCTAGACCACAATATGGAGATCCCGATGTCCTAATAGTAAAACTCAAGAATGGATATAATGTAGGAATTGCTGTAGATAGAGTAGAGCAAATAGAAAAGATAGGTAGTTATTCTGCCCCTCCCTTAACTGCTAAAAGGGTAAGTAAACCCCATAAAGAGGACAAAGTAGTTATCGTAGGAACAGGTGGAACTATAGCCTCGAAAATAGACTACATGACCGGAGCAGTATACCCGAAGTTCTCCCCTGAGGATCTATATGAACTCATTCCCGAGATCAGAGATATAGCTACCATAGAGACGGTACAACTTTATAATATCTTTAGTGAAGACATGACACCTAAGGAATGGAGTAGGATCTCTGAGGTAGTAGCAAGATTACTACAGGATGATATAAAGGGCGTAGTTATAGCACATGGAACAGATACTATGGGATATACCGCTGCGGCACTAAGTTTTGCTCTCCAAAACCTTAACTCGCCGGTAATACTAGTGGGTGCACAGAGGTCTTCCGATAGACCCTCTACTGATACGGTATTGAACTTAATTTCATCATTAATAGTAGCTACTAGAGCACCATTCGCTGAAGTTGTGATAACAATGCATGTATCAGTAGAAGATACTTATGCAGTAGTACATAGAGGAACGAGAGCTAGAAAAATGCACACCAGTAGAAGAGATGCGTTCAGATCAGTAAACAGTCCTCCATTAGCTATAGTTAAGGATAGGGATATAAAACTACTAGTCGATGAATACAGGCCTAGAGGGGGTGAGGGTCCAACATTAATTAATAAGTTTGATGAAAAAGTAGCATTAATAAAGTTCTATCCTGGAATGGATCCAGAGCTCATAGATATATTAATAGATAAAGGCTATCATGGAATAGTCATAGAAGGTACAGGGTTAGGGCATGTCAGACATCCACTGGTCAAATCTATAGAGAGAGGAACAGAGGAAGGAGTAGCTGTAGTAATGACCTCGCAATGTATCTGGGGGAGAGTAAATCTAAACGTATACAGAAGAGGAGTAGAGCTCCTAAGGGCTGGAGTTATACCAGTAGGAGACATGCTAGCTGAGACGGCATTTGTTAAACTAATGTGGGTATTAGCACAGACTAGGGATCTGAGAGAAGTAAAGAAAAAGATGCTTACATGCTATGCTTATGAAATAAGTGATCGATCACTCTACGAATACTATCCTCCAGTACTGCCAAAGTTTTAATAACCGACTCGGGCTCCTCCCAAAAGTATTTTAAACATAGTGTATTCAATAGTTGGAGATGTGATATGCCTAAGAAGAGGAAGAACAGAGGAAGAGGGAAGGGAGGAAAAGGTAGAGAAGCTATAGTACAGTGTGATCTCTGCGGTGCACTAATTCCCCGCTCCAAGGCTAAGAAAATAACCAAGAGATTGTCTTTCCTAGACCCCCAACTCGAAAGAGAACTCAGAAGTAAAGGAACACAAATACTCTCCTACTCTATCACTAGGTATGTATGTATAAGATGTGCTGTACACTATGGTATAGTTAAGATAAGATCTAGAGAGGAGAGAAAGAGAAGAGAAATGCTAAGAGTATGAGAGCTTTTGTCGTAGTATCGAATAGCGGAGTCACAGCTCCAATCTTTAATCTTGAATCCCTTGCATCTACTAGTGGTAGATTAGACTTAGTATGCAGATCATTATTAGCTGCATTATTAACACCAAAAGGACCCAGAAAAGACACAACTTTCTATACGGTTCTAAAGGGTCCTCCTAATCCTCCTTTAACAGTAGTAGTTAGAGGATCTGAAATAGAGAACCTGCCTATAGATGAGGTATCAATAGCAAAGTTAATTAAAGGATCAATGTCCGGGAGGCCTCTAAAGGGGTTTGAGGTTAGAAGAGAGGGTCTCGATTACATCCTTAAAAGGCTTTGTAAAGCTGGATATAGGCTAATATACTTAAGAGAAGATGGAGAGTATATTGAAAATATTACCTTTTATAAGGATCTTAATTTCGCTTTTATCCTAGGAGATCAGAGGGGTCTCTCTAAAGCAGATGAAAAATTACTGGAGAGATATCGAGCTAGTATAATTAGTCTTGGAAAGATACCATATATGACGAGCTTTTGTATATCAATTATAAACTACATACTAGATCTCTTCCCATAATAAAAATGAGTACATGAAGAGGCGTAATAGAATAATTAACTCTTATTGAATTGAATACTAATGTATGATAAATAAAGCCACTATTTTTAGAATACATTACAGATTTGTAGAGCGATATCTTTTTTATATATAAAAGGTCTTTTTCAGAAAGGGGTGCTTTATGGAGAGGATAAGAATTCACATGTTAATCTTTCTAATTATAGTCATACTATGCCCACAAGTACATGCTCCAGAGGATGGCAATATTAAGGTACTAGTGATAGATACTACTAAGCTCAATATTAAAGGTGATAATTATAAGATGTTACGTCAGCTACTCATTAGTTATACTGGTCTTGAAAATCCCTATGAATTACTGTTAGACTGGAGAATAGAACAGATAAAAAAGGCTATAGGGTTCAAGAGGTTTTTAGAAAAAGGAAAATATAACCTGATAATAGTAATAGATTGTAGTGAGCAGTATTATAAGTCACTTAAAGAATTTATGAAAGAGTACTTAAGGTTAAATGGCAGTATTTTAATACTACCACTAAATGAAAACATTAGCTATGCTATTTCAGAGCTGGGTATTACAATTCGTCGTATGGCACCTATAGCTAACGCATCAACCACTATTGTAGCTGAACATGAAGTGAGTAAAGGGATATGGGCAGTAGGGAGTTTAAAGTCTAACTTAGAATACGCTCTAGCCATACTATCTAATGATTTCAAGGCTATCGTTCTCTCGAATAAGAGCTGGTGGGGAAAAGAGCTTCCCATAGCGGCTATAGGAGAACGGGAGGAAGGCAGGATTGCTATAATACTTCCTCCACTGTACTCGGAACATTATCTGGACAACTTTATCTTACTCGACAATACTATACGGTGGCTTCTGGGGATGAAGATAGAAAGAGAAGAAGGAGTTCCTCTCCCACTGAAGAGCCTAGATGAGTATAGAAAGAAGCTCATTCAAGAGATAGAGGATCTTAAAAGAAGGAGGAAGAAAATTGTAGAGTCTCTTCCGGAATTTGAACAATTACGTAAAGAAGCATTAAATGCATATAGGCACTTGGGTGTAGCATGCGCTGTAGGATTTATAGTAGGGTACGTGGTGAGTATGCTTATGTCAATCCTGTGGAGGAGAAAACATGAACGAAAGAGTACGTAGGTTATACGATACGGCGAGCTCCCTTCTAGAAGAGGGCAAGTATACTGAAGCCTTTATCTTAGCATATACTGGACTTAAGTTATTGAAGTCTGAAGAAGCGCTAATGGGATTATGGAAGGACTTCATCAGTACGGGAAGACTTTATGAAGAAGATGCACAACGAGCCGTAGATCTATTAAGAGAAGCTTTAGGAATTCGTGAAGAGCCTGTCATAGAAATAGAGTTAAACGAGATCGACCTAGGACTACTATTTGTAATAATAATTGCTGTAGTGATAACAGTACTGAGCGGTGATCCTTTCTGGCAGCTTCCCCTATGGGTTAATATGATAAGTATACCGTGCATCATCGGTAGTTTGACTATATTAATTGAAAGAGTAATTAGAAAAAGTAGAAGAGTACATTCAGGAGAAGAGAAAATAGAAGCATGAGGTTAGAGTAATGAAGAGAAACGTGCTGAAGCTTATTGAAGAGGAAGTTAAGAAGACTCAAGTTTTAGTATTCACGGGAGGTTTAGCAAAAAGAATGGGAATGATAAATAGAGCTAAAGCTATGTTAGAACTCTGCGGAAGACCCTTAATAGACTGGTGTATTGAATACTACAGTAGCTGTGGTTTCAAGGATTTCATCTTTCTAATTGGATATAGGGGAGAAGAGATAGAAGAATACATAGGTAGTGGAGAAAGATATGGCATTAAAGCAGTATATGTTAGAGATCCTGCGGTAGATAAAGTTGGTAAGGGAAAAGCGCTTAAGAATGCTATAGAGGTAGGAGCAGTAGATACTGAGAAGAGAGCGCTCATATGCTTCCCAGATGACATATTCCTAGATGAAACACTACCATTGAAATTACTACTGCACCACATAGAGGGAGTTAAAAAAAGAGATATATTAGCCACAGTAGTATTCGCAACAGCTATAGAATATCCATTTGGAGTAGGAAAGCTAGATGAGAACTATATAGTCATAAAGTTTGAAGAAAAACCTGTCATAAAAATATCCACATCTACAGGGATGTATATGTTAGAACCTCGTGCTATTAAGATGATAGAGGAGTTAGTGGATATTAATGCCCCCTTCTCTATAGAGTTTGAGAATATACTGCTTCCAAGGCTTGCGGAGAACAGAAAACTCTATGCACTCACTATACCAAGGGATACTTGGATACCTATAAATACTATTAAGGAGCTTGAAAGAGCCGAGAACCTACTTAGAAATAGTTCAAAACATTACTCAAGAATAAGCTTAAAGACTAATTTATAATTATACTTAATCACTAGGTGAGTATAATCATATAAGATCCAAATTTAACTTTGTGAGTCTTTCTATTGCTTTAAGTAGTTGTAGAGGAGTATAAGAGTAAAGCCTCTTTAATCTATTAACTTGAATGTATGCATCAGCGACTATTGGATCGTTTTCGATAAGTACCTCGAACTCTCCTTCGAGTCCAAGCCTATTAGAGATCAATTCTATATCTCTTAACTCAATGCGAGATAAGGGATGTGCTACAGGACTATCCATAAGATCCTTAAGCATGCTAAGATAACCCCTGAGTAGTAAGGAGAGTCCTATAGCTGAGAGATCATCCAGAGTAAGTGGGGTGACTATCATAGACGAACCTCTATTTATACAATACTGCTTTAGAGTGCTTAGGGTTAACACAAATTCCTCTACACTCGGACAAGGTATCTTTAGATCAACATGGGCTATCTTAACTCTTGGATACTTCTCAATGAGTAGACTCGCTTCAGACATCTTATTCATAAGGACCTTAATCTCTGCTTCGGGGAATTCACGTTCCACAAAATATAGGGTGTCAAGTAGTACCTTCGATCTTAATCCACCCCAATATATTAAGGAAATTTTCTCATCCTTTCTAATCCCCTTTCTCCTAAGTTCTCTCAGGACTTGTAATCTACATGTTGTAATACTCTTCATAAGACAAATATATTTCATGGCCAGTAATATATAATTGCTCTACTCAACTTGGTGGTCTACATTGGTAGACAGAGTCACTATATCATCCAATAAAAGGAATGTGGATAGCTTATACACTCTACTCCTTAATGCACTAAGTGAACTAGACAAATGTAGTGAGAGCTTAAGGTTAAGTGTCTCAGGAATAAGAGGACTGAAACCTGGTGAAAGAAATTTTCTAGTATATATTCCAAAAAGAGGGAAATGGAGGAGAATAAGTAGGGAATTGAAAAAATCATGTCTAGCCTATGGTAACCCATCTACTTTTCTAGTTGTCATAAAATATAGTTATTATGGAGAAGACGATAGGAAGCATGCTCTACATGGAGACTATTTTCTTCTCAATTTAGAATATCATAGTAATTCCATAGAATTAAAAGTAAAACATTTAAGAGGTCTTCTTAGAACAAGCGAAAGTTATATACTAGAAAAAATCACAAACATACTTAAGACTAAGTGTAGATAGCTGGCATGGAATATCAAGTGAGTTATCCACTTCTTAATCCTTCAGAGAATTTTAACTATACACTCTTTTAAAGCCCTCTAAAGGTCTATTAAGGGGTATTGTAGCATCTATTCCAATTTTAGATGTGAGTAAGGATTGCTGATCAGCGGAGGGATCTAAGCTAGATCCTCTGACTCTATCTATGATAACTAAGTCTTCTGAGGGCTGAAAACGTGTGGCTATTGCCCACTCGACCTCTTCAATGTTCTCTACATCAATATCTTCATCTACTACAACAACGAGTTTAAGCGAGGGGTGTGCAGCAAATGCAGCTAGGATTGCATTCTTCGCATCTCCTTCATAGTCCTTTTTAATTGAGATAAAGCAGTGAAGCCATCCACATCCACCTCTAGATAACCTTACGGCCTTTACTTCAGGAACAACTCTTCTAACGTATTCCCATATTAGGCATTCTTTATAGAATCCCATTAATAATCTATGTTCCTCACCAGCAGGTAGCAAGGCCTGATATAGTGCATTCTCCCTCCTCAGTACCTTATCTACTTCTAGGACTGGTTGTTGTCTGATGATATCATAGGTACCAGTTATATCTACGAAAGGCCCTTCTTTATGGAATTCTCCCCTCTTTATTTTTCCTAAGATCACTATCTCCGATTCTCTTGGAACTATAAGACCATTATCAAGCTCGCATCCTTTAAGCTTATTATTGGAGATTGTACTGGCTACATCGAGCTCAAAAACACCATACGGGGGCGAAGAGGAGGCGGCTAACATGTTAAGCGGATGACAACCTATGACTATAGCTACCTCTAGATCCCTTCCTCTATCCTGAGCCTTTCTATACATACGGTATAGATGTCGTGGGACTATCCTTATTACGAGTTTCTTTTTGTTTAACACCTGAATTCTGTGTACAGAGGCATTCATTATATCTAGCTCATAGTCACGTGCAATTACTATACTAGTGGTCATATACGGTCCTCCATCTTCCTTATAATGCTTTAAAATAGGTAGTGATGAAATATCATCTTCACATACTTCCATAAAGGGGGCGTCAGTCTTTATGGACATCTTTACAGGTCTTGATATAGCATTTAGTAGTTTTACGTAAGCATCTTTTATATTATTTACTCTAAATAATGATAGAAATCTTCTTCTTTTTGAGAAAATATTCGAAATTATAGGAATAGTATAGCCCTTAGGTTTCTTGAAAACTACAATAGGCCCTCCGTCCAGCTCTCTCATTTTTTTGGCTATCTCTAATTTAACATCAAGAGGCTTAATTATCTCTAGGTATTCGTTAGGATTTTCCTCACATACTTCATTCACGAAGCTTCTGAGATCCATGTTTAATTTAAGGGATAAGTAACATATTTAGTTTCGTAAATAGTAGCTCAATTCAAGTTGTGAAATACTAATAAAGTATAGTTAAAATGGTGGAGATTTAACTTTACCTATCTCCCTAAAGTCGTTATTTAGTCTAATAAGCCCTGCTACTATTAGGGAAGGGTTTTCATTCACTGGAGTGCTGATCTTGATGCTATTCCTTTCAAAGTCTATTTCATTAATAACCCCCATTCCCAGATAGGTATTGTTAAAATCATAGAGTCCCACTATGATCCCTCTTTCTTGACCCCGTTTTATACAGATTACATCTTCTGCACCGAGAGCACTTTTTAAACTCTCTAACTCGTTCTGTACTAGTACTTTATCCAAATAGAGTACTAAACTTTTATTATACCATCCACTCCAGTATATCCTTTGACCTAGTATTTTCTCTATTTTTCGTCTTTCATAAGGGGGTAATGGTATAGAGGAGCCCAGGTAAGTATTAACTAACTTAACTCTCTTGAGGTCGAAAATCCTAATTCTAGCTCCTTGCATGTATTTTCTATACATTCCCTCCCTGTAAACTCTTCTCTCTTCTGGATCTCTATTCCTTACTATTGGCAATGCCGAAAGTCTGACGATCTCGGTCCAACTCTGTCCTTCTAAGGGTCTAATTATTGGCTCTAGTTCTCGTCCCCTCTCTATAGCTACTATTACATTAGGTTTTATCATCTCGATTAAGTTTTGTTTAAATTCCACAGCCTTGCCAGATATCCAACCATCTGTATTTATGATTATAATATCAGATGAATGCTTCAGAGCACTATTGAATAATGTATTGACACCTACCAACACCTTACCCATTAGATCAGCTGGATTTGTAGATCCAATGAAGTACTCTTCTCTCTTATGAGCTTTAAATAGCGATGGTACAGGACGTTTATAGAGAGCAAGTCCTATAGTAGCAGGTGCACTAATTTCAGATTGTCCTAGATCCTCATCGATAAGGCCAGTCTTAAATCCCTTAGATATTGATAGATTGACCAGGTAATTTGCAAATACGCTTTTACCGCTGTTAACATCGCCCAATATTAGTATGGATAATGGTTTATCCATACTAAGCAAATACTCAGCTTTTTCTTTCCAATCAAATGGTATTGGCACCTTCTCTATAACCTCTAGTTCACCTTCTTCTCCCAGCGACACTTCTAGGATCGATCGTGTTAGTGCAGTTAGTATTACTATCCTTGAAAGTGGTATGGTAATACTCTCTCTTAATCTCATACTACTTCCTAGTATGTCAACATTACCATCAATTAGCTTTAGTGAAGCTGGACCTACTACCTTTAATTTATCTCCCTCCTTTAGTTCAACTCTCATCGTCCGCACCTCTAGAACGAATATACTATCTTCTCTTCTCAATAATTCTCACATAGTCTACAGAGACTGTAGTGGGTAAGGGGTATGCGGCCTCAAAGAGTTCAATTGTTACTTCTTTTCTCGATCTATCAACACTAACAACTTTACCTCTTAGTCCTCTAAATGGTCCTCCTATAATTTCTACTATATCATTTACGCCTACCTCTTCGATTATGGGCTTTGGTGCAATGAAATTTTCTAGTTCTTCTATTTTAAGTATACCTCCAACTCTACCCTTTACAAATCTTATGCCAGCTATGGTATTATCAACATACACTGAGGATGGTGCTTCTACGAATATGAAGCCTTTGATTCCATCCACTACCAATATCGATTTCAATGGTAGTTTATTAGCTTTAGCTCTGGTTTCCATTATTAAGGCTACATTATACTCCTGTCCAGCCGTAACTCTTACAGCGTAAATATGGCTCACGTGAGCACCTTATTCTAAAGATAGGCTTCTAAATAAAAACCTTAACTCTGAGCTACATTTTCCAGCAGGGTGGGATTAAACATCTACGTTTTAATTTCTTTACAAACATGTAAAATGCCATAAGGTGATCCTTTAAGATTCATCAATAGTCCATCGAGAAGACCATAGTATGGATAAATGATACGTTAATAACCACAACTCTTGATCCATCTTTTATTTAATCTCCTGAACTCAAATCTCTGCATCTTAAAACTACTAAAGAGGAAATTACTACCTACTCCTAGCCCTCATATACGCTACTATTGCTAGTACTATTACTGCTATTATCACTAGTGCATACATTATTACGATCTTAGGTATGACTATTCTTACGAAGGAAAAGACCATGGCAGTGATTTGAAAAGCAAAACCTACAGATCCTAAGATCAGTAGACCTAGTAGAGTGATCTTTAAACTGTTCATAAAAGTAGCCTTAGAAGGTTTTCTTGAAACTTTAAGTATTCTCATCACCGATTTCATAAATGACCTTATACCCACTTATACTCACCCATTACAAAGATTATAACGGCTTTAGCCGTATATAATCTATTCTCTGCTTGATCAAATATCACAGAAACCTCAGGATCGTCTATGACCTCCTCTACAACTTCCTCCCCTCTTCTCGCAGGAAGACAGTGCATAAATATCACATCTTCATGGGCATGTTCTAGGAGCTCTTTTGTGACTCTATATCTAGGAAGAAATGTCCTTAACCTTTCCTCTCTTTCGTGTTCAAATCCCATGCTCACGAATACATCAGTATAAACCACATCTGCATTCTTGACTGCTTCGAATGGATCTTCCAAAATTTTCACCTTAGACCCCGTAATCCTTGTGGCTCTTTTAGCCACTCTTACAACTTTGGGCAGAGGGCTATACTGTTTAGGACAGGCTATATTTATATTAGCTCCTACGAGAGAGGATGCTAGGATTAAAGAATGCGCTACATTTGAACTTCCATCACCTATAAAGGCAATATTAATTCCTTTTAGTCTTCCCTTTTTCTCTAATATTGTCATCATATCCGCTATTGCCTGTAATGGGTGGTATCTGTCACTGAGAGCATTTACTATTGGAATACTCGAGTACTCACTCATCTCTATGAGAGTCTCGTGAGATTTCACTCTTGCAAATATGCAGTCAACGTACCTGCTTAGTACGAGTACAGTGTCTCTGATGGTCTCTCCCCTGCCAAGTTGAAGATCTCTCCAATTCATATAGATTGGATTAGCATGTAATTCACGTATTGCTACTTCGAGTGATACTCTAGTTCTTGTAGAGGGTTTTTCAAAGATTAATGCTATATGCTTACCCTTCAATTCTCTAACACTTTCTTCAATAACTTCGGAGAGACTAGGATATTTACGAGGGTACTTAAATTTCATGGATACTTTCAATAACCATTGGAACTCCTTGGGATTGATCTCAGCTAGACTTAGTAGGTGTCTCATGCTTATCTACTCTAGTCCTAATTTTTCGAGGAACCACTCAGCGGAGAAGGGCATGAGATCCTCGTAATTCTGTCCAGTACCTAGGAAGATTATTGGTCTTTTAGTCGCATATATTATCGAAAGTGCAGCCCCACCCTTTGCATCAGCATCAGCTTTAGTCAAGATGCTACAGCTTATACCTACTGCTTCATGGAACTTTTGAGCTTCTTCTAAAGCATCATTTCCCGTAAGAGCATCACCTACGAATATTATCAAGTCTGGCTTTACTACCCTCGCGATTTTCCTCATCTCCTCCATTAGATCCTTATCAGTTTGCATTCTTCCTGCAGTATCTATGAGCACTACATTTATCCTCCTCTTTCTAGCATATGCAACCGCATCATATGCTACAGCAGCAGGATCGGCACCATATCTATGCTCTATAACTTTAACACCTATTCTTCTTGCATGTTCTCTCAACTGCTCTATGGCACCAGCTCTGTAGGTATCTGATGCGGCTAATACTATACTATATCCTCGTTTTCTAAATGCATAAGCTAGTTTAGCTATTGTAGTAGTCTTTCCATGTCCATTAGGTCCAACAAATAGTATAACTAAAGGTTCTCCAAGGTTTTTCTTTTTACTGGCAAATTCAAATACATCAATGTAGCCAGCTCTTTCTATTATCTCAATGATCGTGTCTCTCAGTATTCTTTTAATGACTTTCAGTCTATTACCGAATCTAGGAACTCTAACCTGCCCACTCTTAGACTTGAGTTCTTCTATTATATGATCAGCAACAGGAAGAGCAACATCACTATTTAATAAGGGAGTGACAAGGTCAAAGTAGTGTTTGTCTATTTCCTTTTCAGTAAGACTGGTAGTTGCTAATATTTCAGTTATGGAGGAAAAAGCATTTTTTAGTCTACTGAACAATCAACTTCACCTACTTTTTCGAAGTTGAGTACTTAGCCTGTTTCTAATTTCTTGTAATCTCGCAAGCACTCTATTAAGTTCTCCTCTACTTCTATTAAGCTCCATGTCTATACTATTCTTATGTTCACTCAGATATTTAATTGCACCATCTATACTTTTCTCCATGAAGACATTAGCTCCTACATTTACTAGAACATGTTCACGGTCTATTATTTTAAATTTTCCATAAACTTGACCTCCTAATGGGAGGAGTAAGCTAATATCTTTTTTGAGATCCTTTACACCATTTAGTGTCTCTAAGGCTATTGCAAGTTCATTACTAGTTCTAGAGAGTAGCTGGACTCTCTCAGAAAGTAATCTAGCATATTCCTCTAGGGAGGCATAGGCCTCTATCAACTTTGCTACTTCCCTCTCAGACATATCTCTTCCCCAGTTATTTATATCAAACTTTAAATAAGTATGCCCTTAAACTGTCTCTTCGATTAAAGGCTCATATACTTCCTTTTCCGCGTTTTATATACTATGACCTTCTCCATCGTACCTATTTTAGCTACATAAGGATCTGTAATCTCATCTTCTTTGATCTCGTGTATTGCTGTTATCTTTATATGAAATCTAGGTAGCTTATGTCTAGATCCCAGTTCTGAGAGTACTCTTTCTACAACTTCGTCTTTACGTATTCCTCTCTTCTCTATGCTGAACTTCTGCCACCCGTGCTTAAGTCTCATGACCCCTTCTATTTTAAATACCCTCACTCTTACCTCATCCATATCCTTGCGCTTCCCTGAAGTTGACTGAGCCATTGTCTCTCCTATCATTCGAAAAAGTAGTAGTTTATATCGTTAACTCTGTGCGGTAGAAGAGACTTATACCCAGAGTTATGAGAATAAGATTTGTTGTATCTTCATAAGTTCGGGTCCTGTGGTCTCAGTACCAACTACAGCTCCTTTGCTGTTTGCGACCATACCTGCTCTAAGATAGGGGCTACCTTTATTTACTGTTCCAACATCTGCTTGAACCCCCATAAGCTTACTCAACTCCTCAACTTCTTCATCACTAGCTAGGGGATGTACGAGCAATCCTCTATTAGTAGCTATGGCTATAGCGCCTACTAGACTATTACCAGCTACATCTCTTATCTCAATCTCTACATCTAGTATGTCCTCTATTTCCTTTCTACAATCCTTAAGCTCTCTGCTCACGATAGCAGCCTTATCATTAGCTAAAATTAAATTACCTACTGCAGTATTCTGACTGTTCAATCTTTCAACAATTATATCTCTACCAGTTTTCTCTAGTATACTCTTCTTAAGGAACTCAATCTCCTCATCTAGTGTATAAGGTGGTAATATTAGACCATTAGAGTTACCTACAGCAAATACGCCTATGAGGCATGATCTATAGATACTACACTTGATCACAGGTACTCTAAGAGCTTCTTCCATGATCTCATAGGATCGTGGAGGTAAATCATCTGGAGCTAAGGTAAAGTACTCCGATGTATATACGAAAGTTCCTATGAAGCTAGTACCGTATATTGATAGCTTCTCTATTACGACTGATCTAGTTTTCGACATCTATTCCTCTACCTCTTCTTCGGGAAGAAGGACTTCGGCTGTGTCTTCATCTACTCTTACTATCTTCACTTTAATTCTCCTAGGGGGTCTTTCTCTATTTCCCTTCCATATCTCTTCATTTACTCTATTACTTATTTTTACATTACTCACGCGTAGGTGTCTAGATACATACTCTCTGATCAATCTAATAGCTTTATTAGCTCGTTTAGGTCTTGGTACGTAATAGGCTCTTTTCAGAGGGATAGTTACAACAATTTCTTCACTACTCAGAGATCATCACCTCATAGTTTTAATCTACTTCTTCTCCAGTGTCTCCTCCTGGGAGTTCTTCTAACTCTTCCTAGTGTCTTCATTACGACCCATAGGGGTACTGCTTTGTTCGATTTTAATGCAGCTGCCAGTCTTAGTTTTTTACCTAAGGGTTTTGATCTAGCCATGTTATCACTTCAATCCCATGAACTTGATCTTTATTTCTCGTCGACTCCTCCTATCAATCTCAGCTAATATCATCTTGAGGACTTTATCGGTTATAGGTGGTTTTAGTCTACCTGACTGTACTAGCTGTATCAGTTGAACCTCTATATTTTCAACTAGCTCTGGTCGTATTAATTTAAGGTTCGCTAGTCTTCTTCTAGCTTCTGGAGTGAGTAAGGCTCTGAGTATTTGTGCTCTCTCAAGCTCAGCTCTCTTTCTCTCCTCTTCTAGTCTCTTAGCTTCTAGCATTTTCTGGTATTCTAGCATCTTTCTTCTCTTTATCTCTTCTAACTCCTCGTCACTATAGTCATACCCCATAGGATCTCCATCCTCCAACTCCACTAAGACCTCTATTCCCCAGTTACTTTTAAGCATTCTCTTTATTTTTATTAGAGATATTCGATTCTTAGGAAGGATCGATGTCTGAAAAGATCTTCTTCCCAGTCATAGATATTTCTTAAGCTCTGGTCTTTCTTTAACAAGTTCTCTAAATACCTTAGTAGCTACCCTGTCCATAAGCGATCTTCCAAGTGGGGTTAGAGTTCTACCTTTCCTATTCACTTTAATAACAAGTCCAGCAGATTCAAGCTGTTGTAGTATCTTTCTTATACTTGAACCACCGGCTTTTTTAAAGTGTTTTCTCTTCATACCCAGATCTGCTCTTCCTCCATATGCTGTTCTCAAGCGCTCGATACCAACAGGTCCATGGATATAGAGCTTTCGCATTATCGACGCGGCTCTTACATACCACCAGTCAGGGTCTTCTGGTATTCTCTCAGCATGTGCCCCAGTCTTTGCGTAGAAAGCCCATTCCGGAGGTTTCACTTCTCCTACTCTTTCCTTTAGGTACACAGCTAATGCTTTTATTAGTCTATCAGGTGGTACATCGTACACCGTCACCACTTCAGTATCCACCCGCCTCTACTACTCGATCCTATATAAAATTATTTACGATTCCTAAGTGCTCAAGGTATACTTACTCTTCATCGATCGAATGAGATAGAATAACCATATACTTCTACTCTTGTTTAGCACTCTATATTCGCCCCTAGTTTTAATAATATACGTCTAAGCGAATCTCTGAGATATTTAGTGGTTAATACAGTGATGAGTGCCTCTTTAGGTTGACCGTAGAGTATGATAGAACGTAGGGGAGCTAGGAGGACTACTGGAATTGTTAACAGATCGTCCTCGCCTACTACACGAATCCCAACTTTAGACCCATGTAGACTCTCATCAATAGCATACTCAATAGCCCTATAAGATGAGAGTGTTATAGTAGATGGAGGATTTTGTACTTCTAGGATTTTATAACCACGCCTTACGAGCTCCTCACCTACATCGAATTTTGCACGTTTTCTCTCAACTTTCATGTCAAAGATCACGGGTGAGGGATTTAGCCTATTTAGGAGTGCGTTATAAGATACTACATCACCAATAGTAGCAATAATAGGGGGTTTAAAATCTTCAATTATTTTCCTCACTATTTCAATAGCTTTTCCACTCTCCTTAAATAGAGGGATTCCTATGGGTCTCTTAAAGTAGTGCTTATTCTCCTCTTTAAGCTTGAGTATTAACCTCATATTGAATGTTTTAGTGTATTTTTAATGCATATCTACCCTCTTCTTCTATATTTAACTTCTTAGCAACTTCTGAGTCTTTAGATATTATCAGTACCATACCGGTCCAGTCCCTGCTTAGATCTGTTGAACCACAGTGTGGACACTTTTCAGAATCTGTTGGAACCAGTCTTCTACAGTTTCTACAGGCCTTGAAAGGTGCTAATGGTCTTCTCAAGTATTCCACCTAGTGACTTATCTCCTAGGTGACTAATAAAGGTAGAGAACATTTTAGAACTCTGATCCCTATTTCTCTTTTTATATGTAGACGTGTACTCTATTTTCCTCTATCCCTACCTCTTATCCTAGCTATTTAACCACTTATAAAACAGCTCCCTCTATCTCTATTCTCCTCTTTCCTTCTCTAAAGTACAGTACTGTAATCCCTAAGGATCTAAGTCTCTTTCTGAGCTCTTTATCATTAGTAGCCACTATTGCTTTACGCCTAATGGAGAACTGTAAAATCCTCTCGTCAACTTTACCCTGTATAATCCCTGAGCTCTCTATAGCAATATTATCTAGTAGATTTAGTGCAGATTTAAAGAGTCTTCTCTCACTGGGTGAGGAGCTGACGCATTTATTAAGTGCTTCCTCGAGAGATTCGAGGAGTAGGATTGGAATAGATCTAGCTCCAAGTAGGTCCCTTATCTGATCTAGTACATCTATTCTCTCCTCTAATGGTAGTACTAGAAAGTTCGTATCGAGTATTACTCTGAGCATGCTCATGAAAGTGATATTAAGGAGAATAGATAAATCTACCTGATCTTTTACCTTCAATGATGAAAAGAAGAGTGGTCATAATAGGTGCAGCAGGTAGGGATTTCCATAATTTTAATATGGTCTTTAGAGACAATCCAGATTATGAGGTAGTAGCCTTTCTAACAACACAGATTCCGAATATAGATAAAAGGGTCTATCCACCATCACTAGCTGGAAAATACTATCCCAAAGGGATACCCATACTATCTATAAGTATGCTGGAATATGTAGTGAAGAAATTTAACATAGATCTCGTAGTACTTTCCTATAGTGATATAACTCAGCAAGAACTTGTAGAATTGGTATCTAGAGTACTAGCTCTAGGCCCATCTTTTACGATAATAGGATCAAAATACACCACCCTCAAGTCTAGGGTACCTGTAATTGCTGTAGTAGCTACTCGAACAGGAGCTGGAAAAAGCACAGTATCTAGAAGAATAAGTCAAATTCTTAGAGATCTCTCTATAAAATACGTCGTAATACGGCATCCCATGGCGTACGGAGAACTAGAGAAAATGGTAGTGCAAAGATTTGCTAGTCTAGAGGATATTGATAAACACGCCTATTCCATCGAGGAGAAGGAAGAATATGAACCACACGTGAAAGATGGGACTATTGTATATGCTGGTGTAGACTATGCTAAAGTCCTAGAACAGGCTGAGAAAGAGGCAGATGTAATAATATGGGATGGTGGTAATAATGATATCCCCTTCATTAAACCAGATCTATTGATAACAGTAGTAGACGCCTCTAGATCTATAAGTGACCTAAAGTCATTTCCAGGTCTCATAAATCTCATACTGGCTGATATAATAGTAATAAATAAGGTAAATCTAGCTACTGATGACCAGCTTGAAAAAATAAAGAGTGAGATTAGGAAGTATAATAAACGAGCTACTATCATAGAAACAGAGTCTCTGATAGTAGTGGATAAACCCGAACTGATACGTGGGCATAGAGTCCTCGTGGTGGAGGACAGTCCAACTGTAACACATGGTGGATTAAAGTATTGTGCTGGATATACAGCAGCGATTAAATATGGGGCTAAAGAAATAGTAGATCCTAGTCCATATCTAACTCCCTCTTTAAAGAAAATACTTGGTAAGTACGAACACCTTAAGGGAGTACTACCTACATTGGGATATGGAAGAGAGCTTATGAAAGAGTTTGAACGAGTACTGAATAGTGTAGACTGCGATACGGTGGTACTCGGAACGCAATCGGAGATAACCAGGTATATTAAAGTAAATAAACCTATTGTAAAGGTAAAATTTGTATTAAAGGAGAGAGGAGAGATTAAACTTGACAATATCACTAGGTCTTTCTTGAGAAAGTACAAAGTCCATTCTAGAAATTAGCTATTCTGATACATTTACTTTTCATCTTTAAAAACGTCCAGATAGTCTCTTAAATCATTAACAGTGGGAACAATTTTTATTTACAGTAATGTAATCCAATAAGATGCTGTATGAGATCGATAATTGTTGGAGACGGGGCTAAGCATGAAATGCTGAAAATCTGCTTACTGATAGCAATAATACTATCCGTGACCATAATCATAATAAATATACCAGGACTTTTATGGAGACAGACTATAGCTCTACTCTTCCTTAGTATTGAGACTATTCTCTTAATATTCTTTTGGAAGTATAAGATAGCAATAGCATTCTCTACAATATCGGCACTTCTCTTTTCTGGAGTAATAGATGTAGTCCACATCATAGAATTTGCATCATTTGATGTTATTTTATTCCTTATATCAATGATGATAATTATAGGCTATTTAGAAGAGGAGGGTTTTTTTGAGCATTTAATGGATGTAGCTATCACAAGCTTTGGGAGGAGTGCGAGAAGGCTTCTACTGACAATTATGCTCTTTTCCGCATTACTAGCTCCTGTAGCCGGTGCAATGGTAGCTGCACTAATAGCAACGGCAATGATACTTCACCTTGCGGCACAATATAAAGTAGATCCCAAACCCTTCGTACTAGCGGTTGTATTTGCAAGTAACATAGGCAGCTCTGCAACGACTATAGGCAACCCAGTAGGGATACTTATAGCTCTACGAGCTGGATTGACACTTCCTGAATTCATCAGATGGGCTATGCCCTCAGCTATAATCTCATTAGCAATACTTATGGTCATATGTCTTAAAATGTTCTCATCCAGTATAGCCGAATTAGACAAGTCGATGAAAGAGACTCCCATAGAAGCAAGAAGAGAGCTTGAGAGAAGTAAATTGATCAGATGCTCTATAGTACTAGTTATAGTGATAGTAACCATAATGTTCCACCATCAGTTAGAAGAGTTACTACATCTCGAGAGGAATACTCTGATCTTAGGTATCCCTATTGGAATAGCTGGAGCTATACTGGCAATAAATTTAGAGAAAGGAAGGGGAATATTAGAGTATCGTGTAGATTGGAGTACATTGATATTTTTCGCACTACTATTCGCCGCAGTTGGAACCCTAAAATATGTAGGCATTACTAAGTTAATTGCAAATACAATAGCAGAGTTCTCAGGTGGACACGAGATAAATACATTCTTCACGCTCTCCTCAGTATCAGCGGTTTTAAGTGCTTTTATGGACAATATATTAGCAGTAGCTACTTTTATTCCAGTAATACATCATCTAGAAGATGCTGGGTTTAATACCTACCCTCTGTGGTGGGCACTACTTATTTCCAGCACCTACTTCGGTAACATGACTATAGTGGCCGGCATTGCTAATATGGTAGCTGTAGGAATGCTAGAGCGCAGAGGTTTAGGTCATATAACTTTCACTGAGTGGATGAAGTATGGAATACCAGTATCCGTGATAACACTACTGGTAGGAATACTAGTAGTGTACGTTCAGATTCCTCTGATGCCGTAGCTTTAGTCCTCCCTTCCAGTAAGACTCATTATTCCCTATAAAGCTCATTATTATCGTTGATTATGGCGCTCCTCACTATACTTTCTTAAACATAATTGTAAAAGTACCTTCATAAAAATATTAAAATTTCCAATGCGAATACTTCCAAACTATGATATCTCCATCACTAAGCTTGTATCTATCTGCTGCAACAGGTCCCCACTCCAGTTTTCCAGAGGTGGTATTGTAAAAGAGCCAGATCCAAGAGTAACCCTCTTTACCAGGCGTTATTATCCTCTCCTTCACTCCATTTATTGAGGTTACATAAGCTCCCCAAGCACCTAGCTTATACTCTACTGTAGCTACTTGAATAGTTGCTGAGAGTACAGTAGAGCCCACAGGTAATAGCGTATTATTATACCACACGCAAGTATTATTACTGTAGTCTATCCCAATATTAACCACTATCACTTTAGCCTTAAGCCTAGAGTATAAATCCTCCCATTCCTTGATCTTTATACCCAGCTTCTCTAACTCTTCATGAAGACTTTCAATCTCTTCATGAAGCCTTCTATACGCCCTTCTAGAGTTCTCCAGTTCGATATAGTAGTATACTGTAGTACTTGTAGAAATTATTGACCATATGAGTAGTACTATAAGTAATACCCTCTGTACGCTAATATTCATCTTATCAACCCCCTGGATCTCAACCCCTTTAAGAATATTGTGGTTAGGAAGGCGGTACTAGCCTCAGTTATAGGACCTACACCTATCATAAATCCGCCCATAATAGGTAGGAAAAGTCCTACTATGCTTATGATCATAGCCTTCATAGGTTCTATTCCAAAGATCACATAGAGTATCCACGAAGTGAATATGTCATAGGTTAGTGTGAGCAGAAATACCGTTAGGAACACTAAGAGCGAATCGTTAACCTTTCTGAAGAATAAACCCCAGAGAGCACCTATTAGACCACAGGTAGTAGAAGTAAATATGGTCCACGGTCCAAGTCCTAAGAGTATGTCTGAGACTATAAAGGAGAGAATACCTATCAGTAGGCCATAAAGCCAGCCCAGCATAGTAGCACCTACTATTGTGAATACTAAAGGTATGTTCACGAACTGTATAGTTGTGATTAGATTCTTAGATATACGAATTGCTACACTCATACCCACTATAGCAGCAGTACAGGCTATGATCCTAGACTTCTTCATAGGCTAGTACCTGTTAAATAGGATAAATACCCTATTTAAATACTCTTCCGTAGAGCCTGTCAGTAGACCCAGAAATAATTATATGTCCACCCTCCACTTTAAATTGATGAGGATATCGATAGCTCTCTTATCGCTAATCTTGACAATGTGGCTCTTAAGTACTACAGTTGAAAGTGAGTTTACGAGCGAAATAATATACGTGGTAGTAGTTAGTAAAAGGACTCTAGAGGATCCAGAATGGAGATCTGTAGTCCTTCAGTTGAAGCAGAAGTACAATGCCATAGTCCTTAACTATACTTCTAGTATTTGGGAGCTTAAGGATACTCTCTCATCACTTCTCCCAGACTATACATGCTTCATAGCTAAACCTGAGGAGGCCAGACCGGAGTTCGTCAAGGACGTCCATAGGCTAACCAGAGAACTTGATAAGGATCCCTATGGAGACACTATCTGGGCAATCCTCACAGGGTATACAGCTGAAGACGCTATGAGGATAGTGAAATGTAAAGGGCTTATTGTGAGAAGAGTACTCTCAGGCTCGTCAGCAGGATGGTTGAAATATGTCGAGGAGGGTATAACGACTAATGAGATCGAGTATAATAGAGCACGAAGAAAGTACGCTAACGGAACTATAGTAGAGTTTAAATGTCCCACAGATAGAACAGAGTTCCTAGTGAAACTACTCAATACCAACAGATACGATATGTTCATAACCAGTGGACATGCAAATCACGATAGGTGGCAGCTTCACTTCGATGAGCCTGGTCTCGAGGGATACTTCATATCTAGAAACAGTAGACTCTATGGCAAAACCTATGATGGAAGGATGCTAGAAATAGTAACTAAGAACCCTAAAGTATACTTTGGTCTAGGGAACTGTTATATAGGCTCTATAAAGAACGAGAATAGCATGCCACTAGCCTGGATCCATAGTGGAGGAGCTGTATTCTTTACGGGATACGTAATACCCGAGGGCCCCCATAGCTATCAACTTGGCGGTATACCAGCTTACTTCTTCGTCCAGGATAATTATACATGGGCTGAAGCTTTCTACGCTAACAACCAAGCACTGATATTCGATATGATACACGGAACCCCAGGTACTGACCCTAGTTTTCTCAGAATCGATGTAGATGGTGCAGCACTATACGGTGAACCAGCACTAGAGGTTAGAGGACCACAGATAGTACCCCCACTCTATAGTAAGAAAATAGTGATTAAAAGACTGAAAGATGGACTACTAAACATAACTGTAAAGATAGTAATGAACTACGATGGCACACCAGGATGGAATGGCAAGTGGGGTAATAGACATCCAGTAATTCTACTTCCCGTTAGAGTGAAGGACATAAGGATAATTAGAACTAATGCCTATAAAGCTGTAGTTACAGACAATTTCGCTCTCCTATATGTATGGAAGAAAGGAGATGCACCACTCAAGAAAGGAGAGGAGAGATTTGTAGTATTTACTGCAAGAGTGCTCACTAGACCTGTCAAAATAGTCAAAAGAGAAGGCATAATACCGTTAAACTATGTAATAGCAATAGCCGTAGGAGTATCTCTACTAGTAATAGCTCTTCTAGTACGAAAGTTTATAAGAAAACAGTATTACTGATAACATGGAATAGTAATACTGGTGAAAAGTATGAGATCGTGTCTAGCTATGTTACTGATAGCATACCTTGTAGTTCTTCCACTAGGCGTGTATGCACATCCAGAGGAGAGACCACTTGTAGTGTGTACTACAAGCGTACTTTATAGTATAGTTAGAGATCTAGCTGAAGACTTAGTAGATGTGGTAATGATAGCTAGTCCCTCGATTTGTCCAGCCCACTATGATGTGAAGCCTGGCGATGTACATAATATAGCTAAAGCTAAGCTCATATTATATCATGGCATTGAACCTTGGCTTAAATCCCTAGTTGAAGTATCTGGTACTAAGGCTACACTCTGTAGAATTAGAGGTCCCTGGAATACTCCAGATGCGCTAAAGGAAAGGTATAGGGATGTAGCTAGAGCTCTAAAAGATCACCTCAAGCTAGATGTCAGCGATAGATTAGATCAGTGTCTGAGTAAGATAGATGCTGTAGCAGCACAGCTTAAGAAGAGAGCTGAGGAGATAGGTGTAAAGAGGATTAAAGTGATCTGTATGAAATGGCAAAAAGCATTTGTATCTTGGCTGGGATTAAACATAGTGGCTGAGTACGGACCGCCTGAAAAATTGAGTGCAGCTGAGGTGGAGGAACTCCTTAAAACTGGCAAAGAGGAGAAAGTTGCACTAGTAATAGACAACCTTCAATCTGGTGTAGAATTTGGGAGGTCTCTAGCAGAAAGATTAGATGCAGTACAAGTGGTACTTACGAACTTCCCCTATACTGATCCCGAGCTAGTGAACCTAACTGAGGTAATGAAGAGAAATGCGAACATGATCTTTGATGCTGTATCGAAGTATGAGTACATGGTAACCACCCTTAGGCTCACTAGAGAAGTGGATACTTGGAGAACTACAGCGCTCATAGCACTAATGGTGATCATAGTCGAAACAGCAATCATAGCCTACCTCTGGAGGAAGCTAGGAGCATGAAGGGGCTAACTGTAGAAGAGGCAGTACGCTTTCATGGACATAGAGGCCCCTTCCTTATTTTAGGTTATAGAGCGGGTAAGATTGCTATGAAGAACTTAGGTGCAAAATTAAGCATAGATTTTCTCCGTAAACTGAGAGCAATAGTATACTGTCCAATGAGGATACCATATACGTGCTTCATAGATGGAGTCCAGTGCTCTACAGGATGTACTATAGGTAAGCTTAACCTCAATATCATAGAGAAAGACAGAATAGTGCTCAGGCTGGAGGATAAGGAGAGAGGAAAATCGGTAGAGGTTTGTGTTAATAGTGATATATTACCTAAGATATTGACTATGGAGATGGAGGAAGCTAGTGAATGGGTGCTCAAAACAGATATAGAGGAAATTTTCAAGGTACGGATTCGATAATAGAGCTCTACGGAGTATCTACAGTATATGCAGGAGAAAAGAGACCAGCTATAAAAGACATAACATTTAGTATAGAGAAAGGAGAATATGTACTTATATCGGGTCCTAATGGCGCTGGAAAAACCACTCTTCTGGAGACTATATTAGGATTGCTAAAACCTCGGAGTGGTAAAATTAAACTCCTAGGATACGAGATACCTCGACGAGCACTAGAAGCTAGGAAACTGTGTAGTTACGTCCCCCAGGACTTCATAAGATCTCCTGATGAGGTCTTTAAAGCTAAAGAGGTAGTAGCTATGGGCATAGCATCCAATAGACCACTAGGAAAACTGCGTAGAGATGATTGGAGAAGAGTAGAAGAAGCATTGGAGTTACTAGGTATAAGCGATCTAGCTGAAAGACCTATTGGAAAATTGAGTGGTGGACAACAACAAAAGGTCTTTATAGCTAGAGCATTGGTAAGAGATCCAAGAGTCCTATTTCTCGACGAACCCTTTAGTGCACTAGATAGTAAATCTAGGATTTTCCTCTCAGATCTCCTCGAAGAGCTCCACAAAGAAGATAAAACTATACTATTAGTAGCGCATGCTCCTCCCGAGCTAAAGAGTATAGATAGAGAGATCTATATGGTAGAGGGGAGAATAGAGAAGGTGATAGTACATTGAGCTTAATAATATATGCAATTTTAGCCTCAGCAATATCGGGATCCCTATGCGGGGTCTCTGGAACTCTTATTTCGAGACTAAGGATCTCGACGCTCGTCTTTGCTATAGCACACGGAGCACTTTGTGGTGCAGCACTCGGACTTGCGATTGGCGCGGATACGCTCATAACGGCTATATCAATAGCTATACTTACAGCTATGATAATAGGTCCCATATCCGATGCTACAGGTATACCCTCATCTACTATAGCGATGGTACTATTCTCTATCTACAATGCACTCACTTTCATTTTCATTCTCCTATCTCCAGGACCAGCATTGGCTGCTGAGAAAGTTGGAGGTATACTCTGGGGTAGTGTATTAGCTGTAACCAACCGCTTTTTAACACTACTAATAGCCACACTATTCCTGTACGTATTAATACTGCGTATTCTATGGAGAAGATTCCAGAGCATACTTTTCGATAGAGAGTTAGCGGAGTCAGAGGGTGTCAACACAAAGCTCTATGTATACCTATTAATAATATTAGTGGGAGTGATAATAACCCTCTCACTCAAGATAGTTGGGGGCTTTCTAGTATTCAGTCTACTCTATATTCCAGCAGCATGTAGTATTAGGATAAGCGATCACCTTACGGGGAGGATAACTTCATCAGCTATCATAGGCTCTCTATCAGGAATATCAGGTGTCCTAGTTTCCTTCTATTTAAATCTACCTATAGGAGCGTGCATAGTGATAGCAGCATCCATAATATTTGTTATAAGTATATTAATAGCATACATCAAGTGATTTCTATAAATTAATAGTGAAGGGTGCTCTGTTATCTCAAATATCCTTCATGGATTTATAGCTCCTGAGATGAGAAATTTACCTGAAGAATTGTATACTGAATGCTGAAGATAAACTAATCAAAGGTTAAGGTTCTTACTTACGTAAGCATTCATAGACTTACGTAGGAATTCATTATCCATTTTAATACTCCAAGCCCTCCTACGGGAGCTAACACTTTATCTATAGAGGTATCTTCTCCACTCCCACTCGCTCACTACTGGTGATTTAGG